>JAFCZZ010000091.1 GCA_019314085.1 Deltaproteobacteria bacterium
ACTTCTTCCATTTTAGGCATTCGCCGATTTTCAAATTCTGTAACTCTTTTACGTGCAATGTCTAAAGCTTCCTTCGAGTAGTCTTTTTTTTTTTTCTTGTTCATTTCTTGATAAATTTCCCGTGCGCGCTTCTCATCAATTCCGACATTCACTATCATTTTGTCAGTTTGAATATTGGTCGATCCATCCCCACCTTTTTGGCTCTGCTTAGTCATTATCTTTTTCACCGCCTATTTTAAAGTTTCTACCCACTTGTATATTTGTCGAGTTCTTACCACCTTTTTGAACTTGTTTATTCCCGCGGGTAGAAAGAATCCAACCTACTATAGCAAGTGGTACGGCAATAGCTATTCCACTAAAAAGCCAATTTTTGTTTTCTATAATCCAGTCCATAACTTCCCTCGCTGATTAATATGTATAACAGTGTTTATATAGTTTCTGTATAAAAACCAAACATAGCTGTTTCAGCTATGTAATACATATTTTAGTTAAGCATAAAATCATTACAACTTACCGTAATACTAAGATTATTGAGAAAAGCGTCATTTATTTGGGTGTGTTATGCAGAAACTATGTAATATCCTTTCCCCCGTTTTAGTAACCCCGATATTACTCTAAGCTGTCCACAAAAACTAAAGCCCTATCTCTCTTTTGAGAAACAGGGCTTTGGATGATCAGGCCATAATCTCCTCCGTGGTTATTACAGCTGTTCACAAGCGCGTATGATACGTTCGAGATCAAAAATATGCTAAATCACTAACTCCATCATGATATCTTGTCAAGAAGTATTGTTGTTATGTCTTTTTTCTCTGTAGAAGATCGAATCGTTTATAGAAGCCGAACTGCTTGTAGTATTCCCGTATGGATTCGTTCCCCTCTGACACAAAAAGGTATATCTCCGCGCACCCCTTCCCGTCAAGCCAGTCCAGGGCCGCCCGCACGAGATTTGCGCCAACGCCCCGCCCCCGGCAAGCGGGGTGGACGAAGAGCGAATCGACTTCGCCCCTTCCCTTTTCCACGCTGGCGATACAGTAGCCCGTGTATCCGGTATCGTCGGCGGCGGCGAATATCGCGCAGTGCTCCTTGCGAAAGACCGCCTGCATCCTCCCCTCGAAGGTCAGGGAGACGAAATGGTCTTTGAAGTGCTCAGCCAACTCTCCGTGGAAAGAGTTTAGCCCCTTCCACAACCCTTCAATCTCCTGGTAGTTCTCACGATCGAGTTCGACAATATTCATTATCATCTCAGCCCCTTATTATCTATCTCTCTGAGGTATTCGAGGATTTTCATCTGGTCTTGAAGGGGCGGAATCGTACCGGGAGCAAGATCGACGGGGAGTTCCGTTCCCATCATCTCCATGAGCTTTTCCAGGGCCGTGAACATATCGACGGGGGGAAGGCCGCTGCCGGTCAGGTGGCGGATCAGCTTGAAAGTCTCGAATCCGTCGAACCAGCGGGAAAAGTGACTGCGGAGATGGACCTCGTCACCGCTGTTCTCTACGAGGCGGGGCCATACCTCACTGAAGCGGCGCGTCCGGAGGAATGCCTCCAGTGAGGGGTGTATCTCTCCTGCATGCGCCAGTATCGCCTCCGGGTCCGTATCGTGGCAGGACGACACATATGAAAGCCACTCCTTCAGGACCAGAAAGGAGCGGGGGTTGTATAAGGTGTATTCTCCCTCATTCCCCTCCGTAAAGCGGATGATCCGTTTGCCCGTCCCGAATGGAACACGGCCGGACGCCCTCGAAGAGGGGTGGACGGTCGTGGTGGTGGCTCTTCCCATGGTGCCGGTCTTCGCGAGCTTGTCGAGGAAGTAAAAGTCCTCCCCCGCCCGCCTCCTGTTCATCCCCCTGACAGCCACGTAGGCCCCGACGGTGCATACCATCGTGGAGCCGATGGAGTGAAAGGCGTAAGGCGATCCGGCGTACCGCAGGCCGAGAACGTAGTAGCGCAGGAACAGTTCGTAACAGCAGATGGCGGCCTGTTCATCGGCATCTTTCGTGTTCTGGTGGGCGAAGGCGATCACGGACGAGGTAATCTTACCCCTTTCAAAGGACCTCCGCACGGCAGAGAGATAATTGTCCTCCACCAGCGTGTCGGCATCCAAGGAGAAGAGGAGCTTGGGGGAATCGTTTTCGTAGTCGAATACACCCAGGGCGAGATCCAGCCCGATCTTTCTCGCGAGGCCGACACCGGCGTCCCTGTCCGGCATCTCCAGCCCCGGCGAGGAGGCGTCGATATACGCGACGCGCAGATCCTCCCCGTCAGAATTGACAAGTTTCTCCAGAATTTCAAGAGACTTCTGATTGTCGGCAATGTCATCCGCCGGTACGGTATCCGGACTGCCGTTGTTTATGACGCAGATGACCAGCGTGTGCGCAAGCTCGGTCCGGGGATTTTTGGAGAGGCTGGCAAGGGTCGTGAAGAGGTGGTCCGATTCGGCAAGGGCGGGGATCACGACGGCGTTGTCGATCTCCTCGAGCGATCCGGAGGCGATACGCCACCGGGCATCCACGGAGTAGTGTGCCAGATACTTCTGAATGCCTCTGGGAACGGTCATCCGACACGCTCCCGGGCCAGGGCCTTGAGTGATTCGTAATCAGAGGTCTCTATCCAGTGAATGACGGTCCCGCGCCTCTCCATGCGCCTGAACCACGTCATCTGCCTCTTGGCGAACTGGTGTATCCGTGTGCCCAGCTGACTGACCATGTCGTCACGATCTATCCTACCCTGGAGATAGCGACCCACGTACCGGTACTCCAGTCCGAAGGAATCCAGCCGCTCCCAGCTCACACCGCGGTCGTGCAGCTCCCTGACCTCTTCGATCATCCCCGCGTCGATGCGCTGTCTCAGGCGCTCGGTGATCCTTTTGCGAAGGATGGCCCTCTCACAGCGTACACCGATGACAAGGGGTCGTATGATAGGATGTTCCGGGTCATCAGCGCCTTCATGGCCCTTCGTGTACTCCGCGATCTCGATGGCGCGGACAAGCCGATCCCGATCCTGCGTATCCGTCGTGTTGTGCAGGGCCGGGTTGCTTTTCAGGAGACGTTCCCGCATGACGCCCATATCCATCGCGCGGAGTTCCTCACGCAGGGAGGGGTCTTCGGGGACCTCGAGCATGGTGTACCCCCTGACCACTGCTTCAATATACAACCCCGTTCCGCCCACCATAATCGGGACGATCCCCCGGCTCGAAAGCTCGGAGAAACAGCGGTAGAAAAGCCTTTGGTACTCGAAGAGGTTGAATTCATGCCCGGTCTCGACGATATCGATCAGATGGTAGGGAACCGCAACGCCATCCACGAGAAATTCAGAGAGGTCCTTGCCCGTTCCCAAGTCCATTCCCCGGTATATCTGGCGCGAATCGGCGGAGATCACCTCCGAGCCGCGCTCTTTCGCAAGTCTGGCGGCCAGCCGTGTTTTTCCGGTCGCGGTCGGCCCCAGCATAACGATCAGATTGTACTCTTCCCTCTTCATCTGTTTACCAATCATCTTTTATAACTGAGAGTTGTTACTACATACCATATGAAGACACGTAAAGAAAAAAGTGTGCTCGAGCGGGGAAAGGCCCCGGCGGAATAACGGCACAATTCTTTCTGGCCAAAGACAACGGGGAACCCTCCGAGAAAATGCCGGAAAAATAAATAAGTATATTCAAAGAGATCGGTGCTAATTTTTCTGAAAGGTTGACAGAGGAGGACAAGTATGCTTCATATAAGGGCCGAGGAGGTGGTTGCAATGCATCATGGCAAACCCAGATTGATTACTCACTTATTTCCCTGAAAAACCCAACAACATATTCTTCTAACTTAATTTCTTGCTTCGTAGGACGATTTCGATGTGCGTCTTATCGTAAACATCTTCTTTTCTCCATAGTTGTTTTCAGTTAATTCATGAATGAATAAATAGAAAGAGGAGGTTCGACATGAGAGAAAAATATTTACATATAACCAGAGTTATCATTGTCTTATCCTGCGTTCTCGTCTTTTTGCTGCCCCTTAATGCGTCCGCGGCAAAGGACACCATACGTTTTTGTGATTTCAGCTGGGACAGCGCCCAGGTTCATAACCGAATAGCCGGGTTTATCATCAACCATGGGATGGGCTACGATGTGGACTACATTCCCGGAGACACAATCATGCTCAATACCGCCCTGATGAAGGATGATGTGGATGTCAATATGGAATCCTGGACCGAGAATATACAGGAACTTTACGATAAAATGATCAAATTGGGCAAGGTGGCCGATCTCGGAAGCAATTTCTCCGACAACTGGCAGGGATGGCTGGTTCCCACCTATGTCATCAAAGGGGATGCAAAACGGGGAATCAAACCGATGGCCCCGGATCTGAAATCCGTTTCTGACCTGCCCAAATACTGGAAACTGTTCAAGGATCCCGAGGTTCCAACGAAGGGTCGCTTTTACAACTGCATTCCGGGCTGGGGCTGTGCAAAAGTTAATTCCACCAAGCTCAAGACCTACGGTCTGGACAAATATTATACCGATTTTATCACTGGTTCGGATGCGGCGCTGAGCGGTTCAATGGCGGCGGCGTTCAAGAAGGGAAAACCATGGGTAGGCTATTACTGGGAACCCACATGGGTTCTGGGAAAATTCGACATGACGCGCTTGGAAGAACCCGCGTTTGACCAGAAAGTGTGGGACAAAGACAAGGGGTGTACCTACGGGGCTGTCAAGATAAACATTCTTGTTAATACGAAACTCTTCAAGAGCGCTCCTGATGTCGTGGAGATGCTGCGGAAATATGAGACGAAAACCGCGATGGTCAACAAGATCCTTGCCTATATGAGGAACACAAAGGGAAGCACCGATGACGGCGCAGTCTGGTTCCTCAAAAATAGAGCTGACGTGTGGACGAAATGGGTTTCCACTGACGTAGCCGGGAAAGTCAAGGCTGCTCTGAAATAGGAAGTGTAAAGGTAAAAAGTGGAAGAGAATAGTGTTGAAAATAAAAATTGCGGCATCCGTATAGAGGCGAAGGGACTCTGGAAGATCTTCGGTAAGAAGGCCGAAGAAATCATGGGTTCTGACCTTCGGAGCGCCTCCAAGGAAACCATCCAGGAAAAGACCGGCTGCGTGGTGGCCGTCAGAAATGTGTCGTTCACTGTCAAGAAGGGTGAGTTCTTCGTTATCATGGGACTTTCGGGGAGCGGCAAATCGACCCTGATCAGAATGCTCCTTCGCCTCATTGATTCGACGAGCGGCAGTATTTTTGTCGACGGCAGGGATGTTCTGAAATTCAACAAGAGGCAACTGCGGGATTTCCGCCGCCATACCACCGGCATGGTGTTTCAGTACTTCGGTCTTCTCCCTCACCGGAGCGTTCTTGACAATGTGGCCTATGGCCTCAAGGTGCAGGGCGTTCCGAAGGAAAAACGGTATGCCAGGGCACATGAGACCATTGAGACGGTGGGCCTGAAGGGGTGGGAAGAGTATCTCCCCAGCGCGCTCAGCGGAGGGATGCAGCAACGTGTGGGAATTGCCCGGGCACTGACCACCGAGCCGGAGATACTCCTCATGGATGAGCCTTTCAGTGGTCTTGACCCCCTGATTCGCCGTGAAATGCAGGATGAACTCATCGAACTGCAGAATAAGGTGCAGAAAACGATTGTCTTCGTGACCCATGATCTCCATGAGGCACTGAAGCTGGGAGATCGTATCGCCATCATGAGGGACGGCAAGATAATCCAGATTGGTGCTCCGGAGGATGTGATCACCGACCCTGCCGATGATTATGTGCGTGAATTTGTTCAGGATGCGTCACCGGCAAAGGTTTTGACTGCAGGAGGAATTATGGAGCAGCCCGAAGCCCTTCTCTACGAATGGCAGGGCCCGAAGGCCGCTCTTCGTACCTTGAGATCGTTAAAAGAGGATCATGCTTTTATGGTCACTCGTGAACGGAGACTCCTCGGTTTGGTAACGATGAAACGACTCAAGAGTCTCATTCAGGATGAGGGTCTTTACCTCAAAGATGCACTGGAAACTGATGTAGCAACCACGGATCCTGACGTGGTGCTTGAGGATTTGTTTCCCATTGCTGCAGAGGCCGATTATCCCATCGCCGTTGTGGACGAAGTTGGAAAGTTTATAGGCGAGATACAGATCAGTTCCATTTTTGAGAATATGATTCAGGAAAAGGTGGAGAATAACAATGGCTGAGTTTCCCAAATTTCTTACCATACCTCTCGCCGATTGGATCGATACCTTCATGGACTGGCTGCTGATGAACTTCGCCGGCGTCTTCGATGCAATCGGAGGCGGCCTTCTGGTAATGCTTCTCTCGGTGGAACGCTTTTTCCTGTGGCTGCCCTGGTGGTTCGTGATACTGGTTGTCGGTATTGCGAGCTGGTGGGTTATGAAAAAATGGTGGATGGGTTTTGTGATGGCCCTACTTCTCATCTTTATCGGGTCCTTCGGCTACTGGAAACTTTCCATGATGACACTGGCACTGACGACGTCTGCCGTTGCGGTATCTCTGGCCATCGGCATTCCCATAGGGATACTAATGGCCAAGAATGACCTT
>JAFCZZ010000092.1 GCA_019314085.1 Deltaproteobacteria bacterium
TTCGGAAACGGTTTTACCAGCCTCGCCCAACAACTCTTTAATCTTTTGTGTGAAAAGGTTCTTGAAATATGCAATCTGCTCCGGTTTCATACGACGTCTATCCCCATCTTCTTTAAACTGAATGCTCCCATATATACAATGAAATTATTTTTGTAAAGGAAAATCACGATTTCTTAGGATACGCCTTTGTAATCCTGTCTATCATATTAGTTGTTGAGGCAGAGAGATCCGTTGAGGTATCGATGACTTGAGGGATGATAATCACCCCCCCTCCCCTCTTTTCCACCGAGTCACGTCCGACGATGGCATCCTGACTCCAATCCCCTCCCTTGACCAGGATATCGGGTTCGATATACTCTATCAGTGCGAGAGGAGTGTCTTCATCAAATATGGTCACATAGTCTCAACGGCCCCTTGATGAAACGTACCGATGAGTCGCTGTTGATGGCAAGCACCAGGATATCGCCCAGTCCTTTTGCCTGCTCGAGATATTTGACATGTCCTATATGGAGAATATCAAAACAGCCGTTGGTGAAGACAATCCGTTTCCCCTCCCCTTTGAGTGCCGCAATCCGCTCCTTCAGATCTTCCCTGGACAGTATCGTGTTCATACGCACCTCTTATGCGTGGTCCTCACGCTCATGCCCTCGCCAGCGTGAGCACAGCCACCTCTTTCGCGCCGCCTTGTACCAACATTTTCGAACATTCGGCAACGGTACTCCCGGTGGTGTAGACATCATCTATCAGCACTATCTTGTGCCCCTGTATCCTGCCTCGGTCCACCACTTCAAAGGCTCCCCGTACATTTGTCTTTCGCTTGCTCCCCGAGAGGTTGACCTGGGACACGGTATACACCATCCTCTTGAGGGTGGAGAAATCGAGGGGAATGGAAAAACGTTTCGATATCTGCCGTGCAAGAACAAGCGACTGGTTAAAGCCCCGCTCCCTCAATCTCTTCGGATGAAGCGGGACGGGGATTATCAAAGAATAATCCTCAATCGCCAGAGAATCGTACGGAGCCTGGGCCATCATCCTTCCTAAGGCCTCCCCCACCGATATCTTGCCATGATACTTAAAAAGATGGATGGCATCGAGAAGAGCCCCCTCATATACGCTCAACGATCGGGCCACGGAGAAGGGAGGCATCGACCGGATGCATTCCTCACAGAGATGATTCGCTCCCTGATTTGTTGTAAAAGAAAGTCCGCAGGAGATGCACAGGGGGGGAGCGATAAAACGTACTGCGGATAAACAGTCAGGGCAGAAGAGGTTTCCTCCTCCGACCAGTGCGGCACCGCAGGTCGGGCATTGCTCGGGAAACAGCATATCGGCAAGGCCGGAGGCCACTTCTTTCGCTTCACATATCATCATTGAGCACGGTCAACTCCTGCAAGGATTCTTCAATAGCCATCCTCGGCACATCCGACCACAACCCCTCGATATCATAAAACTCCCTCACGGGCTTGTAGAATATATGCAGTATCACGTCACCATAATCCATCAATATCCAGCTTCCGGACCGTTCCCCTTCTATTCCCAGGGGGAATACGCCCGCCTTTTTCAGCTTTCGCCCGATATGGTCGGCGAGGGACTGTATCTGCCGGTCTGAGTTTCCGCTGCATACCACAAAGTAGTCGGCAAAGGAGGAGACATCCTTCACACTGAGGATGACGAGGTCTTCCGCCTTCCTGTCCAGGGCCGCGTTGACACACTGGAGAACAAGCTGTCGTGGATTCAACGAAATGACTTTAATGGAAACCTCCTCTCTGGGATTCCAGACTACCGAAATGGATTCTCCAGCACAACGGTCTCATCCCTTCCCGGTCCAACGGAAACGAGAGACATCTTCACGCCGGCCAGCTCTTCCAGCCGCTCGATATACCTTCTCGCATTCGCAGGGAGATCGTCCATGGTTTGCGCCCCGGTGATATCTTCTGACCAGCCCGCCATCTCTTCATAGACGGGACTGCACTGTCCGAGCACCTTTGTGTCGGGGGGGACAGCCTCCGAGAATTGTTCATCATTTGTCTGATATGCGACACATATCCTGATCGGATCAATCCCCGTGAGGACGTCCAGTTTCGTCAGTGCAATACCGGTTATCCCCGAGACCCTGACAGACTGTTTAACGAGAACCATGTCAAGCCATCCGCATCGGCGTTTCCTCCCCGT
This sequence comes from Deltaproteobacteria bacterium, assembly GCA_019314085.1. The sequence continues at coordinate 2,173 of JAFCZZ010000092.1, forward strand.
CGTGGCTCCAAATTCACACCCAACTTTTTGAATCTTTTCGCCCACCTCTCCGGTCAGTTCCGTGACAAAAGGACCCTCGCCGACCCGGGTGGTGTATGCCTTACAGATACCCACTACGGCGCCTATCTTTGTGGGCCCTATGCCGGAGCCGCAGCAAGCGCTCCCCGCTGCCGTATTGGAGGATGTCACAAAGGGATACGTTCCATAATCGATGTCGAGGTGGCACCCCTGTGCTCCCTCAAACAGGATGTGTCTGCCCTTCTTGATTTCCTGGTCAATTATGAGGGATGTATTCGCCGCATAGGGTCTGAGGCGATCGGCATATTCGCAGTATTCGTCAAAGATGGCGTCATATTCCACGGGGTTGTCATTGCAGAATTGTATCAGGTAGAAATTTTTCTCTTCGACATTTAAACGCAACATCTCGCCGAATGTCTCTCTATTGAGAAGGTCGCACAACCTGATACCGGTGCGCGCGATTTTATCTTCGTAAGCGGGACCAATTCCTCTTCCCGTTGTTCCAATCTTCGTTGCCCCCTTTCGCCCCTCTCGCGCCTTGTCCAAGCTTCTGTGGTACGGCATGATGATATGGGCATTTTCGCTGATGTACAGTTTTGTATCGGGGGGAAACAGATTGTTCTCGTGGAGATCATCAATCTCCTGAAGCAACACCTCGGGGTCAACCACCATCCCGTTGCCGAGGATACAGAGTTTACGGTCGTGAAGGATCCCCGACGGTATCAGGTGAAGGATGGTTTGCCGTCCCTCGACCACCAAGGTATGCCCCGCATTATTGCCCCCTTGGAAACGAGCAATAAGATCCGCTTCACGAGCGTACAGGTCAACGATTTTACCCTTTCCCTCGTCGCCCCACTGGGTGCCGACTATTATTACCTGTGCCATGGTCTTTCGTCTCCGCTCAAGTAGTTGTAAAAGGCTACATCTCCATTCCGATAACGGATATGATGTTGGGCAACTCCCTCAGTTTTGTCATGGTGTCTTTGGAAACGGGACTGTCTGTGCTCAGTACGACCAGCGCCTTTCCGTCTACCTGTTCGCGACCGAGGTGAAGCCGTGCGATATTGACATTATCATTGCCGAGGGTGGTGGTTATATTTCCTATAACGCCGGGTTTGTCGTGGTTGTAAATCATCAGCATGGATCCTTCGGGGATAACATCCAACACGAACTTATTGATCCTGACGATCCGCAAGTCCTCCCGCCCGAATATGGCTCCCGCGGCGAATGAGTCTTCCTGATCCGTTTTCACGGTAGCGGAAATCATATTTTTGTAGTCCTTCATCTCACTGCTCTTTGATTCTATGATACTGATGCCCCGTTCCTTCGCTATAACCGGGGCGTTGATATAGTTGACGCTGTCCTTCAGGGCCGGTGTAAGGAGCCCCTTCAGGAAGGATATGGTGACGGGGGCCACATTATGATCAAGGATGGCGCCGCTGTACTCAATAGCTACCTCTTTGATCCCCCCGGTAACAATCTGTGCCACAAACCTCCCGACCTTTTCACCCAGGGTCAGATACGGTTTTATCAGGGCGAGCGTCTCCGCACTGACAGAAGGGAAATTGACGGCATTCTTTATCTCTCCGGTTGTCAGGCAATCCACTATCTGATGGGCAATGGCTATAGCAACATTTCTCTGTGCCTCATCCGTTGATGCCCCCAAGTGCGGCGTGCAGATGATATTGTCCAGAGAGAGGAGTTTCGTGTTTCCGGTGGGTTCGTCCACAAAGACGTCAAGGGCGGCACCGGCAACCTTCCCCGAGACAAGGGTGTCATACAGATCATCCTCATCAATGATCCCGCCCCGCGCGCAGTTGATAACGAATACGCCGTCCTTCATCTTTTCGAAGGCAGCGGCGTTGATCAGGCCACGTGTCTCTTCCATCAAGGGGGTGTGCACCGAGATAAAATCGGCCTTTTGGAGGACCTGGTCGAGAGGTGCAAGCACAATCCCCATCTTCTCCGCTGTTTCATGTGAAATAAAGGGGTCGTAGGCCATCACATTCATAGCAAGTCCCTGGGCCCGGTTGGCCACGATGGAGCCAACCCGTCCGATTCCGAAGATTCCCAGCGTCTTGTTGGAAACCTCTGAACCCATAAACTTCTTTTTCTCCCACTTCCCCGCCTTGGTGGAGGCGGTGGCCTGGGGAATTCTCCGGGCCAGGGAAAGCATCATGGCTATGGCGTGCTCCGCCGTGGTGATCGTATTGCCGCCGGGGGTATTCATGACCACAATTCCCTTCTTGCTTGCCGCTTCGACCGCCACGTTGTCGAGCCCGATCCCGGCCCTGCCAACAACCTTGAGGCGCTCTGCCGCGTCAATGATCTCCTCTGTTACCTTGGTGGCGCTTCGTATAGCCAGGCCGTCATAGTTCTTTATAATGTCCTTCAGCCCATCGGGTGTCAGATCGGTGATGACATCAACCTCGATCCCCGGTGCATTTTCAAATATCTCGACGCCTTCTTTCGCCAGCGTATCGCTTACCAGAACCTTCTTCATCTGTGCCTTATCCTTTCATCATGTTGTCACGGCGTGTCCGGTCGATGGATCAAATATCCTTCATCCCGCGCAGACACGCCACCTCCAATTTCTCAACGACTGCAATGACATCCGATTCCTCCACGGTAGGTCCGCACCATATGCGGAATCCGGGAGGGGCATCTTTGTATGATCCGATGTCATGGGCAACGCCTTCCGAACTCAACTGTCCAACAATCTTTTTGATCCATGTCGATTGATCGTCCTTGGACAACCCCTGAAACCTGCTGTCTGTAATCTTCAGGCAGACGGATGTACTGGATCGGATATCTTCAGACATGGCAAGAAAATCGATCCAGTCTGTTCGTCCGACCCATTCCTCCAGCACGCTCAGGTTGGCCCTGCTTCTCTCTATAAGACCGGCCAAACCGATTTTTCCAGCCCACGCGAGGGCGTCCAGATAATCTTCTACACAGAGCATGGAGGGGGTATTGATCGTGTCCCCCTTGAATATAGCCCTGTTAAGCTTTCCTCCCTTTGTCATACGAAATATCTTCGGCATCGGCCACGGCGGGTTGTAGGTCTCCAGCCGTTCCACAGCCCTCGGGCCCAAAACCAGCACTCCATGGGCCGCCTCCCCGCCCAGGCACTTCTGCCAGGAATAGGTAAGGACATCGATCTTTGACCACTCAATATCCATAGCAAAGACCGCGCTGGTTGCATCGCACAGGGTCAGGCCTTTCCGGTCATCGGGTATCCATTTCCAGTCGGGGATCTTGACACCGCTGGTTGTACCATTGGCCACAAAGATCACGTCATTCGACCAATCGATATCTCCCAGATCGGGGAGCTGTCCGTAATCCGCCTCAAGAATAGTGGGACTGAGCTTCAGTTGCTTGTCCACATCCGTTGCCCACCCCTTACTGAAGCTCTCCCATACGAGGACCGTTACCGGACGGGGGCCCAGAAGCGACCACATAACCCCCTCAAAGGCACCGGTGTCGGAGGCGGGAAGTATCCCGAGAAGGTACCCTTCCGGTATGCCGAGCACCTCTTTACTCTCGATTATCGCCTGCGCCAGCTTCTCCCTGCCGAGGGCGCTACGGTGAGAACGGCCGAGGGCCGCCTCTTTCAACACATCAACGTTCCAACCCGGCCTCTTGGAGCACGGACCGGAACTGAAGTTTGGGTTGTTCATAAAGATCCTTTCTTTCATCCATTGGCAAACTGCGTTCATACCAGAATTGCCATTGCCTGTCCATCCATAAGTGAGGCGTTTCATGATTTTAAGGGTGACGACGGGGGTAGGCGGTACCGGTACATGAACCGCTAAAAAAATGTCCCGGGTATACCCGATCGCGGGATTTTGAGTTGCGTAAAACGGCTCAATTGGTTAGAGTTTGTCAGCCATTGGGCCAGGGTCGGCACACCCGGAGGAGAGGTATGAAAAAGATAAAGACCACTTTTTTCTGTCAGAATTGTGGTCATCAGTCTGCAAAGTGGCTCGGCAGGTGTCCCTCCTGCGGCGAATGGAACCAGTGTGTCGAGGAAGAAGAAAGAGCCACTCCGGTCGCAGGCTCACTGGATACGTGCTTCAATGAGGAGCCCCTGCCCATCGACACCATCACGGCGGATGAAAAGGACCGGCTCCGGACGGGCATCGCGGAAATAGACCGGGTGTTGGGGGGGGGTATCGTAGGGGGGTCCGCCATACTGATAGGGGGTGATCCCGGGATAGGGAAATCCACCCTTCTCCTGCAGGTCATGCAGAATCTTGCCGAAAGCGGGCTGGTGGCCCTCTATGTGTCGGGAGAGGAATCGGCTCGCCAGATCAAGCTCCGGGGCGGACGTATAGGGGCCTCGTCGAACAACCTGATGGTGCTCGTCGAGGTGTCGCTTGAGAACATCCTGAGACATATACAGGAAATGCATCCCGGGATTGTGGTTATCGACTCCATCCAGACGGTGTACTCATCGGCGATCACCTCCGCCCCCGGAAGTGTCAGCCAGATAAAGGAGACATCGGGAAAGCTCATCATGATGTCTAAGAAGACGGGGATCCCTATATTCCTGATAGGTCATGTGACAAAGGAG
>JAFCZZ010000592.1 GCA_019314085.1 Deltaproteobacteria bacterium
CCCAATCCCCCTCACGGACGTTGTCGCTTGCCTCCCGAACCCGCCTCTTAAAATCCTCGCGTAAGGAGGCGTCTATGCACCCCTTCAACCCTTCGACAGCCCTATCCATGTAACCCAGGTCACTCATCGCCCAATCGACGTTCCTCTCCTCGACCGACACCTCAAAGTCCCCGGCAGACGCGAGGAGCCTGTGAAGGGCGACTAGGCAATCTAAACATCTCCCCTTTTCGGCCATCACCGCCACCAAATTCTTTATGTATCTGGGCAATTTAACGTTTATTGGTGAGCCCCGTGTCCGAGAGGAAGTGTGTCCCCTGTCTACGCCAGCTAGATGCGATTCTAACATCGCTTAGGCTAGCCCGTGCAACCATATCGGAGAGGGACAAGTTCCGTGCACGTGGCTACCTCGAACACGCAGAGTACAACCGCCGTGAAATGGAGAATCTGGAGTGCCTCCCAAAAGACACGTTGTCCTACCTCGAGTCTCAGCTGAAAGCCGCCTCAGAGGCCGTCGAAAGAAAAGACTGGAGCGAAGCCGAGTGGAGGGTGGACACGGCGTTTAGCCTTACACTAGAACCCGGCCTCCTCCACATCATATCGAAATACTGCGAAGAGGAGTGTAGGTAACCATGGCTGGGGATGCTGTTCTGGAGCGTTTGGAGGACGTGTTCCTCCGTATTGAGGAAAAGTACCGTGAGTCGGTTAAGAGGCTTGAAGAACTCCTCATGAAGTTTGAGTCCATGACGCCCGAGGAACACATGAGGAGGGGCAGGAAGGCCATCATGGCCGCTGCCATGAGGGGGAGGAAACATGGAGGAAGACGTTAAGAGGCCGATATGCAAGCACCTCAACTACATCGAGACGCTTGCAATCCTAAACCTAATCGAGCTGTGGGGAAAGGAGGAGTACTCCCTATTCTGGAGTGCACTCGAAGACGTAAACCGGCTTGTCGCACTGGCCAAGAGCGTGTGCAAGGGGGTTCGTGATGGCTGAGAAGTGCCCCGACATCCTCCTGGAGCTGATGGACCACTACTGCGAGGCCTCTAGGGCGCTCGAGAAGTGCGTCAAACGGATGAGGAGGCCGGACTGCATGCTCGCAGTAGCCCACCTCACAACCGCAGTAAAGAGGCTCGAAGAGGCTGGAGAAGCCGAGTGCATACGCGACCTGGAGGAGCTCAAGAAGAGCCTCGAATCCATGAAGGACATAGCCGAAAGGATGATGTAGCATGGAGGGAGATAGGGCTTCCCTACTCAAGGCCCTAATATCGATTGCGGTGGGGATAGCCCTAGCCATCATCTCCATATACCTCAAACCATCAAAGAAGGAAACCCCCGTTATGAGTAGGCACGCCCCAAGCCCAGTATGCTGGCCTGGAGGCAAATCGAGGATACTCAACGAACTGAAGAAGAGGATTCCTCCACACAGGATATACGTGGAGCCGTTCGCAGGTGGAGCCCCACTATTCTTCTCCAAGGAGCCCGCAGAGATAAACGTCCTAAACGACATAAACCGAGACCTGATGGACTTCTACCGGAAGCTGAGGGAGCATGAAGGACCTCTGGTATGCGACATGAAGCCAGACAGGAGGCGGTTCGAGGAGATTAAGAACAAGCCGGACAAATCCGTCTGCGACTTCCTGTACATAAACAGGAACAGCTGGAGCTGCAACACAGAAACCTTCTCTCCGACGAGGCTGTCATCCAAAGGATACTCCGACTGGATAAACGCAGGGATAAAGCAGGTTGCCGAGAACCTGGACGAGATTAAGAGGAAGCTACGAAAAGCATGGGAGGTAGCTGAAGCGGTCAAGGACCTGAAGGGAAAGGTGCTGATAAGCTACGACAACCACCCAGACGTCAGGGAGGCATTCGAGAAAATCGGGTGGAAGATAGAGGAGATAGAGGTCCCATACAGCATGGAGAAGACCGAGAAGGGAGGTAAGAAGAGAAGGGTGAAAGAACTCCTTATCAGAAACTACTGACAAATGATGGGTGGGGGTCATGGGCGGGAAGAGCCACAAAGAGACTGGGTTTGAATGCCCCCTATGCGAGGTGTTCACCCAGCTGGCTGAGGAGGCGGCGTGCAAGGCCCTCAAAAGGGTCAAAAAAGACCTCGACATCGAAGCCTGTAAGCAGATTCTCCACATGAAGCTCCAGGGAGCCAGCACGGAGGAAATCGCGAAGAAGCTTGGGATACCCGTGGACGCGCTCCTCTTCGCCGTGGACTACGGAGTCAAATCCGCCCAATCCGCCATAGAAGCCCTACAAAAAAAATAAGGGGTGAACTGACCGTTATCCCAGCCACCGCAACAGCCATTACTGTTTATTTGCCCCATGCTTTCCTGTAAGCCTCGGCCAGGTTTGCGGCCTCCTGGCACTCCCTGTAGGCCTCGGTTATCGGCCTGCCCTCCCTAGCCGCCTTCCTGAGACAGGCCGCGAACCCGCTCTCCCTAGCTATCTTGCTCAGCGCGTCCTTGGCGTCCAGCTGGCCGACCCAGGCGCCGTCGACGGTCTGCGACATCTTCTTCCTGAGGTTCTTCAGGAACTCGCTCATGCCCGAACCACCATAATGTTAAACGTGGAGCATATTTTTATGCCTTTTTCTCTGCTATATTCACTGATGGAAGTGATAGTTGGCGAAAAATGTTTTTATCACGCATATACTCCAACAATCACTTGAGGAGGAGACAAACTGTGAAGCGACCGAAGGAGCGTGTCTGGACATACATAGGCGGAGCCGACCTAGAGTACGTGGAGGCGGTTCAGAGGGTTCTGGGACTTGAGAGCAAGAGCGAGACGTTGCGGTTCATCATACGCCTATGCAAGCTGATGGTTCCGAGGGCCGACATAGTCAATCGAATAGTCCTCACGGCACTGCAGGAAGAGTTGAACCCGAAGAAGGTGGACAGGAGGTCCTGAGCGATGAAAGGAAATGACGATAAAGTACGGGAAGGTGCAGAAGCACCTACGGCACCTACCACACCTACCGAACCTACCGCACCTACTTCACCTACGGGGAATATTACAGGTAAGGGAAGGGGGGGAGGGGGGAGGGGGGGTACCCCTAAGATACTGCCTAGGGACCTTCCGAAGGATGAGAGGGAGAGGTACAAGTGGTATGCGGAGCGGTTCATGGAGGGTGAGATAAGCTTGGGGGACATCAGGGAGCTGGAGGGGATAGCCAATTGGGGGAAGGCTAGGAAGGTGCTGTCCATGGGGTTCAGGTATCTCAAGGAGGACTGGGAGAGGAAGCTTGAGGAGAAGCAACGTGAGATTGACGAACTGAAGCTTAAGGTAGCTGACCGTGGCGAAGTAGGTAATGAGGTTCAGGAAGACGCCGAAACCAGTGGCAAGCTCTCTCCGGAGCAGGTTCGGGAGCTGGCTAGGCTGGTTGCGGAGGCCCGTGGCCTCAGGGTCGAAAAGGGGGGTGGAGGGAGGAAGGTGGATGTCGCGTGGCTTGTCAGCGAGGTGGGCAAGATGATAGAGGAGGGAGCCAGCGTGGCGGACATACTCGCAACGTACTCGGACGTCGGGTTCAATACGTTGAAAGCCGC
>JAFCZZ010000593.1 GCA_019314085.1 Deltaproteobacteria bacterium
GTGTCTGTTCGGCGATAAAGTTCAACTCCTGAATAGCAGCGACGGAGACCTCTGTCTGTCTACTCAGTGCGTCTAGGGCATCCACGCCCCCCAGTACCCCATCTGCCCAAATGGCGAAAGCACTCGCGCCCGCATTGAGGGCAAGACCCATCCCGCCCAACAGTGCCAAAGAGCCCCCGAGCGAATCATTGTATTCACTTAGAGGCTTGATTGATCCTAAGAAACTGAACTTTGTTACTAGGTCATTGACTACCGTGGCCATATCTATCCATCCCGTTTTTGCATGTGATACCGTTCGATATCTTGCTGGATTTGCTCAAACTCTACAAGGTCTAAAAACTCCGGTGTATCCATCGCTTCAAGTTCTACGATAGATCCATACCCCTGTTTTGCTAAGTGGTACACCGTAGCCGAGTCGTCGGGTACATTAGTGAAATCGATTATATCCTCGACAGCACGTTTTATATGTACTGTTAGCTTGTAGCGTTCCCGGATAAAAAAGGGTAACTGATCACCCCCCGGGCGGTACTGATAAACGGCATATAGTCGTCGGGATATTCTTCCCAATGTTTCTCGTCAATCACAGACAGCAAGGACCCGTCGATCATCACGGCACTATTAATCGCCTCTTCAACCGCCACAAACTCGGGCGAATCAAGAAACCAAAAATCCCCCGCCTGGACCGCTTTTTGCACATGCGTATAGTACGAGAACACGCGGCGGCGTTTCTTGTGGGTCATCTTAACGAATTGATATGTCCGTCCGTTGATCTCGGCTTTGCCATCATCATCGATAATAGCCTTGATCATCGCCTGGGCCGCTGCGATCTTCTTTGCCGGTGTCATGGCTAGATGTTCCGAGTAGCGTTGCGGAATTGGATGGTGTACTCCATCATGGCGTTTTGATCGGTATTGTTCTTGACGTTACCGGGTCGAGTGGTGAACGATCCATTTTCCAGGATATACGATTCCGCTCCGGCGGTATCATCCCGGATAAAGTCCTCTTTCACCGAACCATTAAACACTGTGGGCGCTTCCTGATTCGATGCACTGTTCAGGAATACATCCGAGGCGCTGTACTTCTGCACACGGACTACCATATCCATCACACCACCATCGACACGGTCCCCGATATTGACGCCACCATTCGCAGAATTAACGCGGCCGGTTTTTGGATTGACATAGTTCAGCTCAACGACATCGCCCTCGGCGAAATCGGTGATCGGTGTTCCGTTCAATACTAGGGAGACGCTATCCGCCGCCATTTGGATTACAGACATGATAAGCCCCTTTAGATGTTGAAGTTAATGATAATATCCACGGAATGAATCGCGCCTGCATTCTTTACCGCCGCCTGTAGTACAGGAGATTTACGCGCCTGTCGGTCTGCTTGTGACTGATCGGCCAATGCGCCCGCGAGCCAATAGAAACCATTCTCGGAGATATTACGATTGAATGTTTCCAAATCTCCGAAGAAATCCGGACTCGACCATGTGCCCGGTGCGAATACCCCCGCACGAACAAAGCCGCGACTCGTTTTCTCGCCCTGGTCAATCATCTGATTAACGCCGCGTTTTGTCTGCGGAATCTTGGTGCTGGGCTGTTTCAACAGATTGAACATATCGGTTTGTACTGCATCGATAAACGCGATGATGTTGTATCGGTTATCCATGAAATCATTCGCGCCACTGGTCAAGATGACCGGCGTGTTCTTGATCGTGGTGTAGATGTCCAGGCCGACCGCCTTGGCCGCTGTGATATCCGATTGGCTGTAATCCTCTGCGGTAACACTTAGCGCCTTTAGGTGCATGGTTAGCGCGGATTTTTCAGCGGCAAAATTGACCACGTGTGCCCGTGCCATGTATGTGGCTGCGAGTCTGTCCCATACGATGTTCGTCGGATCGATATCCAAATTCGCGGCGGTGCTAAATACATCATAGCCGAGGGTACTATTCGCCTGTGCCCATTCCGCGAGGAGTTTACGATCCGCATCGATAGCAGCATCAATAAAGCAAAAACCTTTGATATTAACCAGGGCTTTCAATTCGGTAATCGCTTCGACCTGAGTCTCTACGGTCAATGTATCCGCCGCTGCACCTTGGACCGTCACCGCGCCCGAACCATCGGACATGCCGAGGATAGTGCCGATAAAAGTACCAGTCGTAGGATCGACCGCGAAGTCCATCAGACTAGT
>JAFCZZ010000093.1 GCA_019314085.1 Deltaproteobacteria bacterium
GAGGTCTGCAAGTTTGCCAATGTCCTCAAGTCCCACGGGATCAAAAAGGGAGATGTGGTAACCCTCTATCTTCCCATGATTCCCGAACTGGCCATTGCCATGCTGGCATGCACCCGGATCGGCGCGATCCACTGTATCGTCTTCGGCGGATTCTCCGCGGACGCTCTGAAAGACCGGATAGAAGACAGTTCGGCCAAGCTGCTGGTCGTGTGCAACGGCACCTTCCGTGGCGCCAAGGCGGTTCCCCAGAAGGTCAGCGCCGATGAGGCGCTCAAGGAGTGTCCCTCTGTGGAGAAGGTTATTGTTGTAAACAGGGTCGGCGACAAGATCAAATGTGACTGGACGGAGGGAAGAGACTCCTGGTGGCACGACGAGATGGCAAAGGCCGACGCCGGCTGCGAACCTGAGTGGATGGATTCCGAAGATCCCCTCTTTATCCTTTATACATCGGGCTCCACCGGAAAGCCGAAGGGGGTCATGCATACCACGGGAGGGTATCTCACCTATGTGGCCTGTACCCACAAGCTGGTCTTTGACTATCACGAGGATGATATCTACTGGTGCACCGCCGATATCGGCTGGGTCACGGGACACAGCTACATCGTCTACGGTCCCCTCTGCAACGGCGCCACCTCGGTCATGTTCGAGGGTGTTCCCAACTACCCCGACATGAGCCGGTTCTGGAAGATAGTGGAGAAATACAAGGTAACCATCTTCTATACCGCCCCGACGGCGATCCGCGCTATCGCGAGGGAAGGCGACGAATGGGTGAAGAAGGCGGACATATCTTCCATAAGGATCCTTGGTTCGGTCGGTGAGCCGATTAATCCCGAGGCATGGAACTGGTATCACACGGTAATCGGACGCGGAGAATGTCCCATCGTGGATACCTTCTGGCAGACCGAAAATGGCGGCATAATTATCACACCGTTTCCCGGCGCCATTGACCTCAAGCCCGGCATGGCAACGGTGCCCTTCTTCGGTGTCGCCCCCGCGCTTATGGACGAGGATGGCAAGGAGATAGACGATAAGGTCGCGAGCGGCGCGCTGTGCATAAGTAAACCCTGGCCGGGTCTGATGAGGGGCGTCTATGGTGATCCCACAAGATTCAAGGAGACCTACTTCGAGCAGTTCCCCGGGTACTATGTGGCGGGCGACGGAGCGAGACGCGATGAGGACGGTTATTATCAGATCACGGGACGTATCGACGACGTTATCAATGTCTCCGGTCACAGGATGGGCACCGCGGAGGTGGAAAGCGCCCTGGTTGCCCACCCCAGGGTCGCGGAAGCGGCCGTCGTCGGGTATCCGCATGAGATCAAGGGACAGTCGATCTATGCCTATGTCACACTGAATACCGGTGTGGAAAAGACGGATGAGCTGAAGAAAGAACTGGCGGTTCATGTGCGTAAGGAAATCGGTCCCATCGCGACTCCCGAAAAGATCCAGTGGGCGGATGCTCTTCCCAAGACGAGAAGTGGAAAGATCATGCGCAGGATTTTGAAGAAGGTAGCGGCCGACGATGTCGAAGATATGGGTGACATCTCAACGCTGGCCGATCCCTCAGTCGTGGATGATATTGTGAAGAACAGGCTGTAAGAAAACAGGGGTCAGGTCTTGCTTTTTGCCTTTTTCCTAAGGGACACCTCCCGCACTTCGGGAAGTGTCCCCGGGCAAAACGCAAGACCTGACCCCAAAACAGGCAGGAGGTCAAAGATGAACATAGTCGCATGTGTAAAACAGGTTCCCGATACCGAGGCGTTGATTAAGGTGAAGGCGGACGGTTCCGGTATCGACGAGGGTGGTATCAAGTGGGTGATGAACCCCTATGATGAGTATGGTGTTGAGGAGGCCCTGAAACTGAAAGAGGCGAACGGCGGAGAAGTAACGGTTGTATCCCTCGGTCCCGCGCGGACAATGGAGACAATCAGGACCGCTCTCGCCATGGGCGTGGACAAAGGGGTGCATATCACGATTGACGAGGCGGACGCCTATAACACGGCAGCTGCCCTGGCGGCAGCCATAAAGGAGATCAGTCCCGATGTCGTTTTCTGCGGACAGAGAGCGATCGATGATGACTCCGGTCAGGTGGGTTCCGTCCTGGCCGAGCTGCTCGGGATTCCCCAGATTACAATTATAACCGGATTTGAGGTGGCGGACGGCAAGGTGAAGGCCATCAAACCCATAGAAGGCGCGCAGCTTGTCATAGAGAGCGCGATGCCGTGCGTTGTTACCGCGCAGAAGGGATTGAACGAACCGCGTTACGCGTCCCTCCCCGGCATTATGAAGGCGAAGAAGAAACCGGTCGATGTCAAGGACGCGGAGGCCCTCGGTATATCCATCGAGCCGAAGGCGAAGATTGCCACAATGACTCCCCCTCCGGAAAGGGCCCCGGGAAAGATCATCGAAGGTGATGATCCGGCCGTGAAGGCTGCTGAGCTGGTCAAACTGTTGAGGGAAGAGGCCAAGGTAATTTAACGGAGAAAGGGAGGAGGATAAAAAAATGGCAAAAGATGTATGGATAGTTGCTGAACATAGAGATGGCGCCCTTCGTAATGTCTCATTCGAGATTGCGAGCGCGGCGAGAAACCTCGCGGATGAACTGGGCGAGGAGGTGTGCGCGGTTCTGGTGGGGTCCGGAGTGGAAGGATTCGCCCCGGAGCTGGCCAAATATGGTGTGGACAAGGTCTATGTGGCGGATGACGCCATATTCGCGGATTATACGACGGACGCTTACAGCGAGGCGGTCGCGAAGGTTGTGAAGGAAAATGACGCGTCCATCCTGCTTCTGGCCTCATCGGTCCAGGGCAAAGATCTTTCATCCAGACTGGTCGGAAAACTGGCCACCGGGATGGCTTCGGACTGTACGGATGTGAAGATAGCCGATGGCAAACTTCTCGCCATCAGGCCGATGTACGCGGGCAAATGCTTCGGGGAAATTGTTGTGGAAAGCTGTCCCCAGATGGCGTCTCTGCGCCCGAAGGTTTTCGCCGCGGTGGAGAATACCAAGGCCGGCGCGGTGGTGAAGTTTGACGCGGGTATCGCCGCTGACGCGCTCAAAACAAAGGTGCTTGAAACGCAGAAGGATACAAGCGGCAAGGTCGATCTTACGGAAGCGGATGTCATTGTTTCCGGCGGACGCGGAATGAAGGGCGCCGACGAGTACAAGGTAATTGAAGAACTGGCAGACCTTCTCGGCGCGGCAGTCGGCGCGTCAAGGGCGGCAGTTGACGCGGGATGGAGACCGCAGTCGGATCAGGTGGGGCAGACCGGCAAGGTGGTCTCTCCGAACCTGTACATTGCCTGTGGCATCTCCGGAGCCATTCAGCATTTAGCCGGCATGAGTTCTTCGAAATATATCGTCGCGATCAATAAGGATGCCGAGGCCCCGATTTTTGCCAGGGCCGATTACGGTGTCGTGGACGATCTCTTCAAGGTCGTTCCAGAAGTGACCGCGGAAGCGAAGAAGATACTTTAATACTTGAACGGGGGTGGGTGATTTATCCATCCCCGTTTTTTCAGACAGGATTAACGGGATTTGCCGGATTAAAAAAAGGGTTAGCATAATTGGTTTCATCATGTCTATCCTGTCAAATATCTGAAATCCATGTATGGAGGCGGAGGCATTATGGCACACGGCGTAGATGCATACACTGTAGGAAATGAGGGAAGAGAGATATTCTGGAATGCCCCCTTCCCGTCAGAGTTGATTCTTTTTATATTCGCGGGGATCGCCATAGCGGTATGCTGCTATGGTTTTTACAGACGCTGGAAGATGTGGAAGGCGATCGGCCTGCCGGAAAACAGGATAGATAACCCGGGGGAGAGGATCAAGTCCCTTCTCCTCAATTCCATTCTGCAGTTAAAGACGTTCAAGGACGTGTTTCCAGGCATCATGCACGCGCTTATATTCTTCGGCTTTTTTGTCCTTATATGGGGCGCTGCCTTTGACGCCACACACTTTCACATGCCCTTCCTCGTTCCCTTTTTCAATGGTACATTCTATCTCTGGTTTTCATTCACCATGGAGGTGTTCGGCCTGGCCGTTCTCGCCGGTATCGTGCTGGCGGTCTGGAGGAGATATATCCAGAAACCGGAAAGGCTGGAATACAGGGGAAAATCCGATACTATCGTGGACGATACTATCATACTGACCCTGATAGCCGGCATTATTATAACGGGATTTCTGCTCGAGGCTTTCAGACTGTATGTTAACATCAATGTGGACGGATACACCTGGGGCGGATGGTCATTTGTGGGATACGCCCTTTCGAAGACCCTGACCGGCGTAAGCTACAATACAGTCGAAATTCTTCACCAGTGGACGTGGTGGATACACGCCTTTGTGGCCTTTGGCTTTATCGCGTATATTCCCTATTCAAAGCTGATACACATTGTCCTCGCTCCTGCCAACCAGTATATGAGATCGCTGAAACCGGCGGGATATCTTGAACCTATTGCCGACTTTGAAAACGCGGAGTCGTTCGGTGTCGGGCAGCTTGAGGATTTCACGTGGAAGCAGATCTTTAATTCCGACGCGTGTCTGAGGTGTGGAAGGTGTCAGGATGTGTGTCCCGCTTATCTGTCGGGCAAGCCCCTTTCTCCGAAGAAACTGCATCAGGATATCAAGGAATACTGGCTGGAGAGAGCGCCGGTTGTAATGGCGGCAAAGCTTTCCGCCAAAGAGGGTGAAGAGCCTGTCATACCGGAACCGGAAAAGGTCATGGTGGGCGGGGTTATAGATCTCCACGAGTTGTGGGCGTGCACAAACTGTATGGCCTGTATGGAGGTCTGCCCGGTATTCAATGAGCATGTTCCGATGATAACAGGCATGAGGCAGTACAAGGTGCTGATGGAGGCGGATTTCTCCCCGGAACTGCAGCTGACTTACAGAAATATGGAGAACAACTCGAACCCCTGGGGGATAGGGGCTCACATGAGGGCCGACTGGGCCAAAGAGCTGGGCGTCAAGACGCTGGCCGAAGATCCGGATGTGGAGTATCTCTTCTATGTGGGATGTTCCGGGTCCTTTGATGACAGGAGCAAAAAGGTTACAGTCGCCTTTGCCAAACTCCTGAAGGATGCCGGTGTCAGTTTCGGCATCCTGGGTGAGGAAGAGAGCTGCTGCGGCGATTCCGCCATGAGGGGTGGAAATGAATATCTTTCGCAGACCCTGGCGCAGATGAACATAGACGTGATGAACGGATATGGCGTAAAGAAGGTCATTTGCACCTGCCCCCACGGATATAACACCCTCAAGAAGGATTATCCGCATTTTGGCGGCAATTTCGAGGTCTATCATCACACAGAGATAATCGCGGATCTGATAGCCCGGGGCAAGATCAAACTGAAGGAGTCGGTCAGTCCCGACAAGTCGGGATTCACATACCACGATTCCTGTTTCCTCGGCAGATACAATGACATCTACGAGCAGCCGAGGAATATACTCAAGGCTGTTCCCGGCATGAAGCTGTCCGAGATGGCCAGTAATCACGAGAAGAGCTTCTGCTGCGGCGCCGGCGGCGCGAGGATGTGGATGGAAGAGGATATCGGAGAGCGGATCAACGACATGAGGACGGATCAGGCCATAGAAGTGAAAGCGGATACCATAGCGGTTGCCTGTCCCTTCTGCCTTACGATGATGTCGGACGGCATCAAGGACCGCGAGGTGGAAGAGAAGATGAAGGCCCTTGATATAGCCGAGATAGTCTGGGAGTCCATGGGTCTTGAAGAGGCCCCGGCCCCGGCTGATGTTCCGGAAGAAAACAATGTGAAAGAGAGCGCTCCGGAGGAAGAAACCCCTGCCGGGACGGATTAAGGAGGAAAAGGGGTCACACCTATTTATTTCCCTCAAACCTTTAAACCCCCCAAGAGGAGGAAAAGGAAAATAAATAGGTGTGACCCCTTTTCTTTTCATTTTAACCTAAAGGAGGGCAGGAACTTATGGCAGATGCAATCAAGTACGAGGACAAACCCTGGCTTAAATCGTATGAAAAGGGAGTACCGGAATTCGTTGATTATGAGGAAGTATGCATGCCGGATTATCTTGACCGGTCGGCCCGCGATTTTCCCGAAATGGCCGCGCTTATTTTTCAGGGATATAAGCAGACCTATAAGGAGCTCAAGGAGATGGTGGACCGGTTTGCCACCTGCCTTACGGATTTCGGCGTGAAAAAGGGAGACGCCGTCGCGATACTTCTGCCCAACCTGATTCCCTGTGTCGCGGCCTACTTCGCCATTATGAAGGTTGGGGGAGTAGCGGTCATGAATAATCCCCTCTACTCGGATGTAGAGCTTGAGCATCAGTTTAACGATTCCGGGTCAAAGGTGCTCATAACCCTCGATCTTCTCGGAAACCGGATGATCGATCTTCGTCCGAAGACAAAGATCAAGGAGATCGTCTATACCTCCATCGGGGATTATCTCCCCTTCCCCAAGAGTCTTTT
>JAFCZZ010000594.1:0-2252 GCA_019314085.1 Deltaproteobacteria bacterium
ACTGATGGATGTTTGTCCAGACACACTCCTCGACACAATAGGCGATTCGCTTTGTCCCTTTTTTGCCGGTGAATTGTGCCGGCGCTTTGATCGTGATGTTGCCGTTTTCGGTAGCGACTATGATCTCGCCCTTTGATACAACGATGATGCTGTCAGTCTTATGAACACCACCGGTGAGGATCATACCCGTAGGAATGGTGATTGTCCGGCTATATAAGCCCGGCAGAAACAACTGACCGCAATCTGGTTCTACCTGCGGAAGAGTCATTAAATACTCTTCTGCGATGGTCAATTTCTCCTTGTAATTCCCAGGAGTCAACGCACCATTGCTGAACAGATCCAGTTCGTGAGTCATTTCTTTTTCGGCTAATTCCATGATACCGCCTATTATAGTGAGAATGCCTAGGTGCAATGACTTATTCTGTCACACCTTGTTTCCCCCATTTACGGAGAAGATACATTTTAGTGAACGGTCCACCGGCGTTCTCAAGCTTAAACACTTTATCCAACACCATACCTTCACTGTTCTTGCGCTCTATCACTTCCGAAATCGTATCAGTTATTTGGTTGTCAAACTGGTCGACCAATACATCGTTAATTTTATACATTATTAACCCCCTTGAACTACGTGTCCTTGTGTTACCGCTTCGATTACCTGTCCTGTAAGATCGTCTTGGACGAGGTATACAAACACATCATCTGTATCACCCTCTAACCGTAAAGTTACGCCGTTTTTATCATCCCCATTAAAGGAACGCCTGAATGATACCGAATACTGACCAGCAGGGGCCTTGTCTGCATACGACCTATCACCAGTACGCAACTGAAAATCACCGTTCTTTTTAGCATTAAAAATGTTTTTTGTTACGCCGTTAACAGATCGGAGAAGCAATCCTCTTGTCAATGCCGCCGCACTACCGAACCGCCCATCATCCATAGAATTGGACGATAATATTGTGCAGAAAGTGCGGGTTATATCCCACTCGACACCAGGAGCAAGGCCGCCAGGAGAGACAACAAACGGAACGCGAGTAACGGAACCATCAACACCTAAATCGTTTGATCTCAAAGAACAACCATCAGCAGTTGTGAATGCAAAGTCGAAAGGACTGTCAACCGTGATTGTGTATTGATTACCAGCAATAGGAACGACCGTGATAATTTCCCCTTGATAAAATGCTACTCCGTCAACATCCTTGAAACAGACAGCATCACCGATAACCGGCACGACGCCGGTTGTTTCAATATCTGCGGTATCATCATCAATAGCAACATCAGCAAGAATCGTTAAATCATCAAGAAACCGAGACAAAAACAGATCAATTATTTCAGTGTGAGCATCTTGTTTATTAACCGGCATCGCTCCGTTGTCTTCATTCGGAGTTACCCCCACAATGTTTATTGGCATCCCTAGATTTGCATCTTGAACCCACGGGAGACCATTAGCATCATACAGAAGAACACTCTTGTCGGCCTGAACGACAGGAACCTCGCCCAACCCTGAGAGCGCAACCTGATCACCATTTGTCCAAGGTCTGATTATACTCATTACCACCATCCTTCTTCAGCTTCAAAGGTCATATCAAGTGTCTCGCCATTATATAAATTTTCATCCGCAGCACCGTAGAGTGTCTCCCCGAATATTGGCACGATTTCGGCCTTGTTACCGCTGGTTCCAACATTGGTCATTCTGTAGGTGCGACCATCGACACCTTTATTCAATATTACCAAGATGTCTCCGGGATCGGTATCAAACCGATACTGTTGATCAACATCGTTTACAAGAAACGGAGAGTCAGCGGTTGTGAAATTAACCACCGTCCTGAGTATGTCCTGCTTCTGGTCGACAATCTCCGAGACAGTCAGCAGGTTCTCGATGATCGTCAGGTAGTCCTCGATCATTGCATCAGACCACTCAGGATTCAACACGCTGAGTTCTGCCGCCGAGAGGACCAACCCTCTGAGGTTGTCGACTGCACTAGCCATAAGTGATACTCAGCATTGCAAAGGACATCCGTGACGTTGTGTATGATCGGAATTTAAGACCGACCCACTGATTAACATCACCGAGTCTGCGGATAATGTACCGTTTGTTGTAGTCCAGAGGTTCCCCGTACAACGCCCAATATTCCGATGACCAATTAAGACCGTCTTTCGTCATACTGAATGCAACTGTCGCATCGTCTATCGTGTTCAGACCCGGTATCGTTTCAATCTCGATCTCATCCAGGGTCATTGTTTCCAAGTTGATG
>JAFCZZ010000594.1:2286-2976 GCA_019314085.1 Deltaproteobacteria bacterium
GAATGGGGTGAACAGAATCCACTCTGACCTTTCGCCGTACTGACTGAACAAAGAATCGTTGATCACGCCGACAGATGTATCCGTCTGGTCACCGTAAATCCATTTGTTTAACCTTGTGTCGTTTACACCGTTGATCGCTCTCCACGGGTCTCCTGCTTGCCCTGTGGTGATGATAGACCACGCTTTATCATGCCCGGAAATAGCTGCAGCCGATGAATTGTAGCAAAGCGTCTCGTTTGGAAGGTGAAAATAAATCAGACCGATCGCATCCTCTTCCCTTGCCTCAACCCGCATGTCAACCAGTTCCGGTTCAGTATATTGCTTGAGTATCTTGTCAATCTCCCGACTCGATATCTTTAAGGATGAACCAACGCCAACAGCATAAACACCAAGTGACTCGTTTTTCCTGCTATCAGTTGCAACGTTGACAAAATACTCGGTCGAATACCGATTAAACACGATAACTTTATTGTCCTGAGTTTTCGCAACGCCGAGAGTCGGGTCCGGGGAAAATTCTGATGTCGCAAACTTCAGCGGATCAATTGATGTTTCGTCATCCAGGTCAGTGTGGAAAAGATCCTCTCCATCTGTCATAAAATAGTACCCGTCAACCCACACTCCGTCGATCGGCTCGCCAAGATCAGGATCAGTCACCTCGACAAATCCACCAACCGGATCATAAAGGAACAT
>JAFCZZ010000094.1 GCA_019314085.1 Deltaproteobacteria bacterium
AGGGAGTAGAGAATCATGATCACACTCGGTGGGATGAGGATGCCCCACCCCCCGCCGGTGAGAATGCAGCCGATGGCCAGGTTCTTGTCGTAGTTCCTCTGGAGCATCGACGGCAGAGCGATCGCGCCCATGCTGGCCACGGCGGCCCCGCTTATCCCGCACATGGCGGCGAAGACGGCGCAGATAAAGCAGGTACCGATGGCGAGGCCTCCCCTGACCGGACCGAACCACAGGTACATCATATCATATAGATCGTTGGCTGCCCCCGATTTTTCCAGGACCATGGCCATAAAAATAAAGAGAGGAACGGCCACGAGACTGAATTTGTTCATGGCCCCCCAGGTCTGGGCCGCAACCATGTAGAAGGCCTGGGGTCCCCAGGTAAAATAGATAAAGATTACCGATGTACCCCCCAGTACGAAGGTGAGGGGAAGCCCGAGTATAAGAAACAGCAGAAGCGATGCGAAAAAGAGAAGAGTCAGCAGTTCAATGCTCATGCGATTCCCCCCCCTTCATCGGTCACTCCGGCGGATTTGCCCAAGGCCGTCAGGATATCCCGGACCAGTTTGGCAAGACCTTGCAAGAGCAAGAGCAGGGCGCCGAGCGGGATCATCAGTTTGAACGGATAGAGGGGTACGCCCCAGGCCGAGTTGGAATGTTCCCAGATAGAGACGGACTCCCAGGCGAGCGAACCTCCGTATATGAGCAGCATCCCGCAGAACAGGAGAAAAAGAAGGGAGGTGCAGATATCGAGAATGGCCCGGGTCCTCCTACTGAAACGACTGTACAGGATGTCCACATTCACGTGACCTCCCCAGCGCAGGACATGACCGCCGGAGAGGACCACATATACAGCGAAGACCAGTTGCGTGAGTTCGTTGCCCCACACCGTGGGGTCCCGAACCACAACACCCTGCCCACCCAATCGTTTGTCGCATCGACAAAATCAAGCACGGCTAAAAGTTTACGCACAAAACCCCCTCCATAGCAATGGTAGGGATGCCTCCGACCGCCCTTTGCCGAGGAAGATCAATCCCTCGTCAAAGAACGGCCCGGACATCCTGAATGAACCTGTTGGTGCAGACGCTAAAGATCCTCTGGCGTAACGGTCTTTTTTCGTTATTCGATTCGACCCATCTGCCGGTTGAACTCCTTAAGCAGTTTTACTGCCTTTGCGCACGCCGGGCCTTTCTTGGCAACCTCATCCCATATCTTGAGGGCCGCGGTCTGCATCTTGGCGTATTCCGCCGGGGGCAGCGTGATGAGCTCCACCCCTTTTGTCTTCAGTACCTTGCTCAGGGCCTTGTTCTCCTTATAGATGTACTCGTTGGTACGCAGCCAGAACTCTTGTTCGAGGGCCTGGACCAGGATCTCCTGAAGATCCGTGGGCAGTTTTTCAAACTCCTTTTTGTTGATGACCCAGTAGTCTGTAGCGGCCACGTTGAGGGCCGGGCGCAGATGGTACTTGTTGACGTCATAAAACTTCATACTCATGCTGCCCTGCACGGCGCCCCAATGGGCCCCGTCCATCACACCCGAGGCCAGGGCTGCATAGATTTCGCTTCCGGGCATATAGGATGCCGCCGCGCCGATGGACGTCAGGAATTTCTGAAGGATACCGGAAGAGCGCAGTTTTTTCCCCTTGAAGTCCGCGAACGAGCGGATCGGTTTCTTGAGGGAGAGCTCGGTGGGGTAGAGTTTGTCGGTAAAGTACATGAGACCGTGCTTGGCAAATTCATCCTTTACCATCTGTTCGAAACCGAGCCACTGGTGATAATAGACCGCTTCCCATACATCGCCGAAGTTCAGCGGAAGTCCCGAGTTCACATTCAGCAGCGGAACCTGGGCCAGGTCATATGCCGCTGAAGTGATGGCAATTGGTACCATGCCTCTCTTCACGGCGTTGAAGTTTTCCTTGGCCGGGATCAAGGCACCCGCCGGATAGGGCTCGATGACGAGCCTGCCGTTTGAGCGTTTCTTGACGCGCTCGGCAACGACCTGCAGGCTGTCCCTGTACGAGGAACTGGCCATGGGCCAGTGGGCCGGGCATTTCCAGGTGTACACCTTCTCGGCGGCAAGGGCTGTGCCCCCGATACCAAACATGGTCAACAGGACAATTCCCGCCAGCACGATGATACTCCCTGCGAACAACGCTTTCTTCATGATAAATCCTCCTTTATGTTGTATATCCCCCCTCTCCCCGGTAAGGGGAGAGGATTTAATACTGTCTCATACTTGGCACATCACGGCCACTGTCCGGCAAGTACCCTTGGCGGATGGTGTCTATTCTGTTGATTCTTGAGTTTCTGATGGGTGTGTCGTAGAGGTCTTTCATCATCTTTGCAATGTCCTCGCGTTACCGCTGCTCCATGTATGCTGG
Organism: Deltaproteobacteria bacterium; assembly: GCA_019314085.1. The sequence continues at coordinate 2,381 of JAFCZZ010000094.1, forward strand.
AGCGTCCCAGAACTTTCTGATTCACTGCTTCGGGCGAACCAGCCTTAGGAAGAGACTTGTAAAGAATTCATACAAAAAGATAGGTACAAGAAAGCTTGCCGCAACGGTTGCCGCCAATGATTCACGTTTCTCTCCAGAAACCCGAACCACCGGAACATAGACATGCCTCCGCCACTGACATAGGCAAGGAACACTTTCGGCTCACCGACAAAATTCTTTCAGGCAAATAAGATGGAAATGAATACCCCCCCGTCTAACATGTTAACTTATTCCAAAAATAATATTCAATGTCAAGAGTAGAATGTTTTTTCCGCGGATACAACGCCCAAGGCATGGTAGAAATTCCTGCTGTCCCCTGTTTTTACGGGAGAGAAGATTAAGAGATATCGGCTGTCTCACGAAGCAGATCGGCAATTAGCCCTCTTGTTTCAAGCTTTCCAATGCCTCCGATATACGTGCCCTGACCATTTCGGCTGTTTTTTCAGGGGTCAGGGCACGAAAGGTTTCATAGGGGATTTCTTCAAGAATCTTTACTCTGATGGGATGTTTGCCGTGAAAATTCAGGCTTTTTTTTGGCAGGGCAGCCTTCGTGCCGTTGATGACGATGGGCAGGATCGGCACCTTATTGTCCTGGGCCAGGAGAAAGGCCCCCGGTTTGAAGTCTTTGACGACACCTGTTTTCGATCGCGTTCCTTCGGGAAAGAGGTAGACGGAGTTTCCTCCGGCAAGGGCCTTATTGCAGTCCTCCAGCATCATCCGTATGCTCTGCCTGTCACCGCGGGTAAGTTTGATGTAGCGGTTTAGCGTCATGTTCCATCCGATAAAAGGGATTTTGAATATCTCTGCCTTCGATACCCACTTGAAGGGAAAAAAGATCCGGAACGCGACGAGGATATCAAGGAGGGACTGGTGATTGGATACGACCACATAGGTCTTCTTTCGGATATGTTCCTTCCCCTCGATTGAAACCGACCAGGGGGGCATTACCCAGGTATAGATCGATGCCCAGAATGAGGTAAAGTAGTGTAGGACGTACAGACGCTTATCAAACAGGACGGTTGCCAGCCATATGATCAGTGCCACCACATAGAAGACCATACTGGAGATTGCCATAAAAGACAGAAACAGTATGGGAATAATACGATCGGCCATCGGGTTATACTCCAAAGTCGGGTGATTTTGTTCCGGTTGAATCTATCGAAACAATAGGGAAACAATCCGTGCGGGTTCGGTTTTTGTTGTCCAGCCGGCTTTTTGGTGCGCCGGGATAACGATATCTTCTGTACTGCGAACACCCCCTCTATATGAAACTACGAACCCTATTGTCAATAAAAAGGAAGAATGGACCGGATCTTTGCTGTTAACAATGTATCCCCCCCCATCCCCCTCTTGTCGCTCGCCCCCTCCCTCACCCTTTTGGGCAGAGAACATGTCACAAGGACTTGTTAATATTGAATAATTCTTCTGTGTGGGGCAAAGGCCCTTGGGTCTCTCCTGTAAAATCTATTTTTTTTCGGCAGGAAGCGGTCAAAATTACTAAAGAAAGGGAATCAATGTGCCAATGGTGATATTGGGAAAGCGGTACGTATCCGGTGAATACCCGCAACCCGCTCCTTCATGTAGGTGATATGGGGCATGTATGTCGAGCGGAACACTCCCCACTATACATGATATACGCCGGCAAAAGGACGGACGCCTATGAATACACCGAACATATTGATCGTCGATGACAGTCCGGTTACCCGCAAGGTGCTGTCAAAGCAACTCGAGCAGCTCGGGAGTCGGGTTACCCAGGCGGAAGACGGGCAGCAGGGCCTTGAAATTGCTCTTTCTCAAACCTTTGACCTGATCATCTCCGATGTGGATATGCCTGGCATGGATGGATTCAACCTCTGCCAAAAAATCAAAGACAATCCTTCCACCAGGGGGGTGCCGGTTATTATGCTGAGTTCGATGGACAGCGATCAGGACATCGACAAGGGATTCCAGTCCGGTGCGGCGGCCTATATATCGAAGGCGGAGGCGAGTCAGGAACTCCATGCAACCATTGAGAGGGTTCTTGAACAGTTCAAATCTCACCGCAGGCACTGGATTCTTGTCGTAGATGATTCTCCAACGATACGAACGCTGGTGCGCAAAGGGCTTGAGGCTGCCGGCTTCCAGGTCTCGGTCGCGAAAAACGGCAAGGAGGCCCTGGCCCTGATTGAAGAAAACCGCCCGGATCTCATTCTCAGCGATATCAACATGCCCGTGATGGACGGTATCAAGTTTTGTAAGACCGTTCACGCAACCGATGAGTTGGCCAGCATTCCCTTCATTACTATGAGCGCCAACAGTGATCGGGCGATTATGCGACGCATGATGGAATGGGGGGCATCCGCCTATCTGGTCAAACCGTTTAACCTTGAGCAGTTGGTTATCACCATAGAAAAATTGTTATCAGACCACTTTCTGATTATACTCAAAGACCGGCAACGCCTTGAGGCCGAACGGGGAATGATGCTGGCGAGCATTACCAGCCTTATCGTGGCCCTTGAGGCTCGTGATCACTATACGCGGGGTCATTCCGAAGCAGTGGCGCTGCTCGTCTCCGAGATGGCCGCTCGGATGGGCATGGAACCGAATGAGATCGATTCGCTGGGCATCGCGGGTAGACTGCACGATATCGGCAAGATCGGCGTCCCCGACAATATACTTCTCAAACCGGGACGTCTTACCGGTGCCGAATCCTCGATCGTCAGGCAGCACCCCCTGACCGGTGTAAGCATCCTTGGCTCCATTCCGAGTATTCACGAGCTTATTCCTGTTATCCGGCACCACCATGAACGGTTTGACGGAAACGGCTATCCAGACGGGCTCAGGGGGGAGAAGATACCCCTTTGGGTGCGGATGACTGCCGTTGCGGATACCTACGATGCCCTGACCAGTGATCGCCCATACCGGAGAGGGAGGTCTCAGGGGGAGGCCCTGAGCATCATCGAGGATGTAAAAGGCACCCAGCTGTGTCCGGATTGTGCGGACGTCTTCATCAAACTCATTTCTGATTTCGAGGCGGGTGGCAGCACTGCGCTACAAGAGAGTCTAGGGTCAAGACTCGCCTCCTGTCGCGAAAAGAAGGTGTTGGTCCCGATCGTGGTCGAATAGTTTCTTCCCCTCTCATTCCCTTCTTTTCATATTTACTCGACCAGCGGGGTTGTGTGCATGAGATAGTCCCTTTGGTCTGTAACACCGGCAACCGGTGTCGCGTCAGGCCTGTTAAAACCGGCCAAGGTTGTCCTTCAGTATCGCCTCGGCGTCGCGTACGATCCCGTCGAGGAGCTCCTTGCAGGTGAGGACATCATGGATCAGGCCGATCGACTGGCCCACGGCAATCAGCCCCGTGTCCATTTCACCCTTCTGCCAGATCTCATCCCCCAGGGCCCCGGCGATGTGCGGTATGATCTCCTCCAGACCGCCCCCCCGTGCCTCGATCTTCAGGACCTCATGCATGGAATCGTTCAACAGTCCCCGGCCCTGGAGACCAATCGAGTTTCCGTACAGAACGGTCTCGTTCTCCTGGCGGAGGATCATCTCCTCGTGGACCTTCTCGTGGACCGTGCATTCATAGGTGTTGATAAAGCGGGTCGCCATCATGATTCCCTCCGCCCCCAGGCACAGTGCCGCGGCCAGGCCCCGCCCGTCCGCCATCCCCCCCGTGGTGATCACCGGGATGGTAAGCTCCTCCGCCATGCGCGGGGTCAGGACGGTGGTGGCGACGTTTTCGTTCAGGGGGTGCCCCCCCTCCTCGACACCGGCGGCGAAGACGGCGTCGTATCCCGCCTTCTCGGCCGATTTTCCGTGCCGTACCGAACCCACCTTGTGAATCAGCTTCGCGCCGGCATCCTTTAATTTCCTGAAATACAGACCGTCCTTGTACCGGTTCAGGGGAGTGCCGCTGATCTCCACCGCCGCGACCTTCTCTTCGGCAAGAGTGTCGAAATACATGGCGTACCGATCATCGGAAACTCCGATGGAGGGGAGCAGCGTCACATTGACAATAAAGGGCCTGTCCGTCAGGCGTTTGGTTTCCCGGATGGCATCGCAAAACGAATCCCTGTCTTCATACATGGCCGCGGTCAGGTTTCCCAGCCCGCCGGCATTTGAAATAGCCGCGCACAGGGGTGGATAGGCCAGCCGCATCATGCCGCCGCATACGATCGGGTATTTGATCCCCATCATCTCCGTCAGTCGTGTCTTCATCTATTCATACTCCTTTTCTGTTAAGGTCTATCGCGTGCTCATCTCTCGCCGTCGCGTCGGAAATGTACCTCTGTCTTATCCCAGGTCTTTTAAAAACTGTATCATCAGATCGTTGATCTCCAGGGGACGTTCCTGCTGGATCCAGTGCCCGGCCCCGGGAAGCAGGACCTTCTGCTTCAGGTTGGGAATGGATGCCTCCATCCGGTCGTAGGCCCCGCGGCTGAAGGTGATAACGCCGTCCAGTTCCCCGGCTATGAAGAGGGCGGGCTGGTGGATCTTTGCCCCGCTGAGGAAGGGGGTCATTTCCCAGTTTCGGTCGACATTCCGGTACCAGTTGACACCCCCGCCAAAACCGGTTCGCGAGAATTCCTCGGTATAGAAATCGATATCCCGCTCGGTCAGCCAGGCAGGCAGGATGTCCGGGACGCAGGAGGTGTCGATAAATCTCTTGCCCTTTGGGAATAAGAATTGCCAGCGCTCTTCGAGGGGTGGGTCACCGGATGCCGCATACAAAGAC
>JAFCZZ010000095.1 GCA_019314085.1 Deltaproteobacteria bacterium
CGTCAGGGCCATATCCGCGTCAAACTGCCCCTGCCCCCCCGCCCCCGTGTGGGCCAGGGGGATATAACAGGCCCGCCCGGCTTTTGAGCACAAGGCGATCCCCACGATTTCGGCCCTCACCGCCTCATCCGCCGTCAGCTGCAGATCGAAGGAAAATGTGCCGGCGGCGCGCAGTTCATCCAGGAGGGCGGCAAACTCCTCCGCACTGGTGATCAGACGATAATCCGTCTCCTCCACTTCCTCCTTCTGCCCTTCCTCTCCCAGTCGCGCGACGAGACCGGGAAACTCGAACTCCCTGAAGATCTCCTTCAGTGCCTGGGCATCGGGCTCTCTGAAACGGAGGTCTTCAAGATCGAAGTCAACCGAGGCATCCGTTCGGATGGTCACCAGGTCTTTGCTCATCCGTGCCTGATCGGCAAAGGCCGTCAACTTTTCGCTCAGGCTTTTCCCCTTGACCTTTCCGGCATTGGCCAGGACCGCCTCAAGGGAACCAAACTGGTTCACCAGCTTGAGTGCCGTCTTTTCACCCACGCCGGGGACACCGGGGACGTTATCCGACGTGTCCCCCGCGAGCCCCAGTATATCGATGACCCGGTCTGGTCCCACGCCAAAGCGGCCCTTGACCCCCTCGATGTCATAGGTGATGTCCTTCATCGTATCCACCATCAAGACATTGTCCGACACGAGCTGCATCAGGTCCTTGTCGCCGGAGGCGATGACCACCCTCATCCCCACCGCCTCGCACCTCTTCGCCAGTGTGCCGATGACATCGTCCGCCTCAATCCCCTGCTCTTCGATCACCGTGATGGAAAAGCCGCGGACGATATCCTTGATGGGGGAGATCTGGGGGCGGAGGTCATCGGGCATCGCGCTACGGTTCGCCTTGTACTGATCGTACGCCTCGTGCCTGAAGGTGGGGCCCTTCGCGTCAAAGGCGATGGCGATATAGTCCGGCGCCCAGTCGCGGCAGAGCTTCATGAGCATATTGGTAAAACCGTAGATCGCGTTGGTGGGAAATCCCCGGGAGGTGGAAAGTCCGCGGATCGCGTAAAACGCTCGGTAGATATAGTTCGTCCCGTCTATGAGAAATACCGAGGGTTGTGATGCCTTTTCAGTCATGTTCCCGATCTCTGGCACTCTTCTTAATATCCGTCAGGGTTGCGGGACTGCCAGCGCCACGCGTCGGCGCACATCTCGGCTATACCCCTCTTCGCCGACCACCCCATCTCCCTCTTCGCCTTCGAGGCGTCGGCATAACAGGCCGCGATGTCGCCCGGGCGGCGTTCCACGATCTCATAGGGTATCTCGCGGCCGGAGGCCTTTTGAAACTCTTCAACAGCTTCAAGGACACTGTATCCCCGACCGGTCCCCAGGTTATAAATAACAATGTCGGGACTCGATTCCAACCTCTCCAGGGCCTCCAGGTGCCCGTCCGCCAGGTCCATGATATGGATATAATCCCTGACGCCCGTCCCGTCAGCGGTGGGGTAGTCATTGCCGAAAATCGAGAGTTTCTCACGTTTGCCGATCGCGACCTGCGTGATATAGGGGAAGAGATTGTTTGGTATGCCGTTTGGATCTTCACCGATCAGGCCGCTGGAATGGGCCCCCACCGGATTGAAATACCGCAGGAGGGCGATGTCCCACTGCTCCCCGGCAGCGGGTATGTCACAAAGGATCTCCTCGATCATGAGCTTTGAACGCCCGTACGGATTGGCGGGTGCCAGGGTAAAGTCCTCCGTGATAGGGACCGTGTGGGGGTCGCCATAGACCGTCGCGGACGAGCTGAAGACGATCTTCCTGACGCCGTGACGGCGCATCGCCTCGCAGAGATGGAGCGTTCCCGTGACGTTGTTGTGATAGTAACGAAGCGGCATGGCGACGGATTCTCCGACCGCCTTCAGACCGGCAAAGTGGATCACGGCATCGATCGGGGCGGCTTCAAAGACCCTGTCCAGGGTATCGGCATCCAGCAGGTCCCCCTGATGGAATTCCAGCGATCTGCCAGCGATCTGCTGCACCCTTTTGAGCGATTCTTCCTTGCTGTTGGCAAGATTATCGAGGACAACCACGTCATACCCCGCCTCAAGCAATGCCAAGCAGGTGTGGCTGCCGATATATCCTGCCCCGCCCGTTACCAGTATTCGTGTGTCACGCATTTCCCGGCCTCCCGAGGCGGACAGTAGCACATTTTTGAGGGATAAGGCAACGCTGCAAAGGAGACCGTGCCGAGGCAGTTCGGTCCCGCCCTCTCTGTTTCCGGTTGACACCCGGAAGATACTGACGTACATCTTTCCTTAAGCAAGGACAAACCGAACAAGGAGGAACGAATCGCCATGAAACGTTTTTTCTCACTCGCCACAGCGGCCGGGGTAGCATGGCTGGTTGTGCCCCTTTTCTTCTCCTGCGCCCCCATCAATCTTTACACGGTTAACATGGGCTATCTGCCTGCGGAAGGCTTTGCTTCCGCAACCGGCAGGGCAGGAAATCCTCCCATTATCGTAGCCGGGTTTACCGATGCAAGACAGATAGAAGACACGATGCTCATAGGCACGGTCGTACTCTCCGACGGAAAGACGATACCGATCCTCCCGAAACAGCTGAGGCCTGTGGACACGGTTACCGACGGTGTCCGGAAATGCCTGTCCGCGGAGGGATATTCCCTCTCTCCGGAGAGCCCCTCGTGGAACCTGCAGAGCGACTCGATCGAGAAAGGGTGGGGTACGGTCCTGATAGGTGGCTCCATTGACCGTCTTGACCTTGTCTGCCACAAGGACGGCATAAAGAAAACCTACCGGACGGATGTCAAACTCACGATCGTTTTTGCGGATGTCAAAGGCGCCCGAATAGTTCGCACGATGGAGGCCGCGGCGACCTCCTCGCTGGTACACGTCAGTTTTTCCGAAGAGATGTTGGGAGAGCAGATAAGCAAGACCCTGACGAAGGCTATCAGACAGGTGTGCTCAGACGGAAAAACGATCCCGCAGATCCTTGAACAGATGGCGAAAAAGCAGGGATAGGGAAAAAGAGTCCTCTTTTCTCCAAAAAGGAGAGGAAAATCGGCCCAAAACTCAAAAAAAGGGCTTGACTTGCCTTAAAAATATTATATAGTAAAGTGCAGTGTGTCAAAAAAGTATCCTCACTTACAGATAGGGGGGGGGGATACGTAAAGTTAGGATTGAGACATTTCAAAGTACGAATTTAGACATCTGGATTATCAGGCTTCTGTGTTCTTCTTACATGCAGGCGATCCTACTTTAGAAAACCTAGGAAAGGAGGATTGCCATAGTGTCTGAAGGTACCGTGAAGTGGTTTAATTCAAGCAAGGGTTTCGGCTTCATCGAAAACGATGAAGGTGGCGATGTATTTGTTCACTACAGCGCTATCCAGAGTGAAGGGTTCCGGACTTTGGAGGAAAATCAGCGCGTGTCGTTCGATATTGAGCAAGGCGCCAAAGGCCCGTCCGCTACCAACGTCAAGATCGTATAAGTATTAACCTCAACGAAAAAAGGCACCCCAACGTTATCTTCGGGGTGCCTTTTTATTTTTCCCCTGCGTGTCCCCCTCTCTACAAAGGCAGATCCCTTCCGAAGACATGGTCGCCCGAATCGATAGACCTGTTTTTGCTTGACGTGTTCCGCAGATCGACAGTATGTGTATGGATAGGAACAGAAAATCGGGGGAGGAAAACATGTCCAGGGTTACCATCAGAGAGGCCACGTACGACTATGAGACGCTGCGGCCCCTGATCTATGAATCCCTTGAGGCCTTCTGCGGGGCGAGCATCACGCCATCCAGCCGTGTCATCATAAAACCCAATCTCCTCCGGGCAGCGCCGCCTGAGAGCGCTGTCCTCACCCATCCGCTGATCGTGCGCGCAGTTGCGCAGTATGTCATCGACAAGGGGGCGCGGCCGCAGATATCGGACAGCCAGGCCATCGGATCATTCAGCGGCATACTGGCCAAGAGCGGGATCAGGGCCGCCCTCGATGGGCTTGAGGTGGATATCCGCGAGTTCAAACGGTCCGTCAAGACCGACATCGGTCCGCCCTTCGGAGAAATCGATATCGCCGGGGACGCGGTCGAGGCGGATATCCTGATCAATCTCGCCAAACTGAAGACGCACGGCCAAATGCTCCTGACCTGCGGTGTGAAAAACCTGTTCGGCTGCGTCGTGGGCTTCAGAAAACCTGAATGGCACATGCGGGCGGGCGTCGATCGGGACCTGTTCGCCCGCCTGATCGTCGGCATCTATCATACGCTGGCGCCGACCGTCACGATCGTGGACGGCATCCTGGCCCTGGAGGGGGACGGCCCGGGGAAGGGGGGAACCCCTCGGCAGGTGGGATATCTTATCGCGGGGAGGGACGCGGTGGCGGTCGATCGCGTCATCTGTTCCATGCTCGGGATCGATCCCCGGGACCTGCCGAGCGACCGGGCATCCGTGGAGATGGGGATCGGGGGGGAAGCCATCGAGATAGACGGAACGGTTCCGCGGATAGAGGGGTTCCAATTGCCCGAAAACACACCCCTTACATACGGCCCCCGGAGGCTGCAGTCCGCAGCCAGACGCTGGCTCCTGGAGCGCCCCGTCGTCGACGAGACAAAATGCAAGATGTGCGGCGAATGCTTGGAATTCTGCCCGGCGGACGCGATACAGAGTTCGGACGAGAAGATCATCTTTGATTATGAAAAGTGCATCAGATGCTACTGCTGCATGGAAATATGCCCCCACGGGGCGTTGCACTCGAAGACCACCCTTCCGGGAAGGCTTCTGGAAAGGATACTGCACAAGGAATAGAGGTGATCCCCTACTTCAGTCGGAACAGCTTCTTGATGGCCGCAACATACGGGTCGGCGCCGCCGTTGCGGCTCTCTCTCTTCAGCCCGACAACGGGGTCGTGGAGGATCTTGTTGACGACGGAATTGACCAGCACCTCTATATTCCCCTGCTCCTCTTCGTCAAGATTCTTCATCCATGAATGAGACTTTTCCATCTCCCCCTTGACGATCTTTTCAGCCTTCCCCTTGAGGGCCACTATCGTGGGGACGACCTCGAGCGTGGCATACCACCCGGAGAATTTCACAACCTCTTCATCAATGATGGCCTGCGCCCTGTGCGCCTCCTCGAGGCGACCCTGTGTATTCTGGTCGACGACCCCCTGGAGATCATCGACATTATACAGATACACATTGTCGATCTGTTCCGCGGCGGGATCGATGTCCCTCGGCACCGCCACATCGATCAGGAACAGCAGCCGATTTTTCCGTCTGCGCAGGGCGGATTCGATCATATCGGCGGATATGATGCAGTCCGGCGAGCCTGTGGAACTGATCACGATATCGACATCCCCCAACTGCTCGTCCAACAGCTCGAACTCGACCGGAAGGCCCTGAAAATCATTCGCCAGTCTGACCGCGTTCTCGTACGTGCGGTTGGTGAAGATCATCCGGTCGACGCCGGTGTCCATGAGGTGCCGTGCCGCAAGCTCTGCCATTTCACCCGCACCGACGAGAAGAGCCCTCTTCCCGTTAAGCGTGCCGAATATTTTTTTGGCAAGTTCGACCGCAGCAAAGCTGACGGAAACGGCATTGTTCGCTATGGCGGTCTCGGTCCGCACCCGCTTGGCCACCCGGAAGGCATGGTGGAGCAGCTTATTCAGTATGACGCCGGAGGCTTTCTGCTTCACACAGAGGCGATAGGCATCCTTGACCTGCCCCAGGATCTGCGGTTCCCCCATCACCATCGAATCGAGGCTCGACGCGACCCTGAAGAGGTGGCGCACCGCCTCCTCATCGCGGTACACATAGAGGCATCTGTTCATCTCCCCGGGGGAGAGGTTCCCGTGCGCGGTGATAAAGGCCTTCAAACCCTCCACGCCCGCATCCGTCCCTTCCATGTTTACCAGCACCTCAACCCGGTTGCAGGTGGAAAGATACAGCGCCTCTCCGACCTGCGGGATCTTCTTCAGTTCCTCGAAGGGTTTCCCCTCCTCCCCGCACGATATGGACAGGCGTTCCCTGATACTCAGGGGGGCGCTTCGGTGATTTATTCCCAGGAGAGCTATACTCATAGTTCCCGCATCCCGCACCGATCAGAAACGGTGCATCGTAACAAACAAGGCATTCACGCCGATAAAGGCAAAGAGGAGTCCCGCAAAGGCAATGATCGAGAGCAAGGCCACCTTCCTGCCCTTCCATCCGATGGCTATCCTCTGATGAACCAGCACGGCATACAAAACCCAGGAAACCGCCGTAAAGACCTGTTTCGGATCCCAGTGCCAGTTGCTCCCCCAGACCGTTCGGGCCCATATCGATCCCGCAATGATCCCGAACGTCAGAAGCGGAAAGCCCCAGACGGTGCACAGATGGTTTATCCGGTCGAGATCCCCCAGGGATCCATGCAGGCCAGCGCGAAGAGAGCCCCTCCGATCAAGAGAAGCACGATATGGAGAGAAACCAGCGGCCCGCGCAGTGCGGACGGGATGGGGGAACCATCCATCAATCCCGTGGACGCCGCTATCATCATTACGACAACCAGCGGAGACACAAAGGCCCCCAGCACCTGCGTCTTTGTCTTTGCCTGAAAGGCAAGATACAAGCCGGCAACGGCCCAGGCGATGAACGAGAGAGAACCGTAGATGTTCGCCGACGGGATAGAGGCGATCCCTGTCCACTGCATGACGATATGGACCGTATGCAGGGTGAATGCCAGGGTCAGTATCCACATCGATACCTTCGCGACACGGACCCTTCCGACAAAGAGCGCGGCGACATATCCCACCGCGCTCACAAAGTAAGCGGCAAGCGCGATCCTGAAAATAATCATCTCCATCATTGATGCCTTGGCACAACGTTATCGCATGAAAGCGAAGTATCCGGGGACATGACCCGATGTGTCTTTATCAAATCGGGATCGTATCCCAAAAGAACGAACGGGGTAAGAATTCCCCAACCCGAAGGTCAAAACCCCACCTCAATATCCTCGCCGGTCAAGTCCCTGATGATCTCCCGTACCC
>JAFCZZ010000595.1 GCA_019314085.1 Deltaproteobacteria bacterium
CTGTTGCCTTCCTGATATCGAAATCTTCACATACGATGGTAGGAGATTTCCCGCCAAGCTCAAGGGTCACGGGGGTCAGGTTTTCAGCAGCGGTTTTCATCACGGTCCGCCCGGAAGCGGGTGAACCTGTAAAGATGAGGTGGTCAAAGGGAAGAGGAGTAAAATCACCGGAAGATACCCCGGGAAGAACCGCGACAAGATCCTCGTCAAATGCCTCGGAAAACAGATGGTGGAGCAGATTGCAGAGTCTTTGAGAACTTGCCGCCATCTTGATCATACAGCGGTTGCCAGCGGCAAGAGCGCTGGTCAGGGGGCTGATTACCAGAAACAGAGGGTAATTCCAGGGAGCAATGATGCCGACCACCCCTTTGGGTTGCGGAATGACCCGATTGCGGGCTCCCCAGAATGTTACTGCCACATGTCTGCTCTGAATCTTCATCCATTTTTTTAGTTTTCGACGCGTATGACGCAGAGCCGAGACTGCAGGGAAAATTTCGAGAATCTTCGTTTCATGGCGTGAGCGGTTACCAAAGTCCTCGGATATGGCGCTCGCTATCTCATCCTGGTTGTTCAGCAGCAGTTGCTCCAGCCTTCTGAGTACATCCAGACGTTCGTTTAATGATAGATAGGGTTTTCTCAAACAGGCCTGCTTCTGGCAATTGAAGATTTCATCGGCGGCCCGGTGTTTTTTGTGAGACGGAACTTCTGATTTTTTATTCATGGAACCCTCTCCCCTTCCCAAAAAAACACAATGTCGTGATTAAAAATATCACAGTGTGTATTTTAAAATATTAATTTCCCAAAGGGATGTCAATGGAAGACAGGTCCGGCTGGTTTTTGTCCACCGCACGGGATATAAGAAATGATTGACAACTGCTCGGGCCGCACGGTAGACGGGCCACCCCTCACTCCGGCAGGAGACTGACCAGCTCGCGGATCCGTCCGCTCTCGACGGCGTCGAAAAATTCATCGCTCAGGCGCCTGCTCTCCTGTATCGCCTTGGTCCAGAAATCTATACGTTCCTTATCCCGGCCTTTGAAGAGGTGAAAATCGTTCCGGTCAGGTGCCCTGCCGTAGGGGAGCCGCTTTATGAACGCCTCGGTGGGGTGGAGGAGGAGCAGGTTCTCCATATGCGCGGGGTTGGGCTTTCTCCACGGGAGGTGCTTGTCGAACCATCCCGGTATGATGCGGCTCATATAGTGGGGGAAAAGGACGATCCCGTCGCCGTCCTTCGTAAAGGGCACATCCATGTGGTAGTCGATGATGCCCCCGTCCCGGTACGTTCCCTTCGGGGCCCCCGGTATGTCGGTGACGTGTGACATGACCACGGGGATCGATCCCGATGCCAGGAGCGCCGGTTTGAGGTTCTCCTCGGTGAGGGGGATCTTCCGGATGGGGAACCCGTCCATGTTGAAGAAGGGGGGAAGATCCCTCCCGTCGTACAGCAGTGTCCTTTCGAAGAAGAGCCCCAGAGACCTCCGGCTGACGATATTAAGAAGGGCGGCGATGAGGAGCCCTGGCAGGAGCGCGCCCCTCCGGTCGCTTGCCGTCAGCCCCCGGCATTTGGTAGACATAATGCTCATCCTGAGATAGGGGTGGCTGAGGATCTCTTTCTCCCCCCTGTCGCCGAGAAAGGTGTTCAGAAAGGCGACGCTCTCGGCGGTGATCTCCTCCGTGGAGGGTTTCTCCGAGTAGCGCTGGTTTACGTAGGTGGTCTGAAACCGGTCGATGGCCTCCAGGGGTTGTTCCTGAGAGACGCATGCAAATCTCCAGGCGGCCGCGGAAGAACCGATCAGAAACAGGGGCTCTTTTCTCCCGGCGAGCCAGTTCGAAAAGATGGCTGCCCCGGTGACGATTTTTACCTGATCGGGGCTCAGACCGCCATCCCTGATCATTGCCAGGGCCTTCCTCCCCGCGGAGAATGAAAGATTTTCAGACATGGATTGCCGCTCCCTTCGCATATCCTGTGCACGATTAAGGCCACGACATGGAGGAATAGTATGATTCGTTCAAGATAGCAACCCATTTTTACGAATCCGGACTGCCACGGGCGGTACCGGTATCATTGAGGAGCATACCGGTGAAGTCTTTCCCATCATAATGTTTCTTGACATATAACGTCAATGGAGTTAATCGGTTAGCAGGTTCTATCAGATTTTGAACGGTGGTAGCCAACCACGGGGGGATTATGGCCCGTTCATCCAAGGCCCTGTTTTTCAAAACAAGAGACGGGGAAGTGTTTTGTAAACGATCGATACTGCAAAATGAATAAACAGACCGATACCGGCGAGATAGTCATATATCAGACGGAAGACGGGCAGGCGTCTCTGGAGGTTAATCTGACGGAGGATACCGTCTGGCTTGATGCCCATCAGATGGCCGAACTTTTCCAGCGTGACAGGACCGTTATCCTCAGACACGTAAGAAATATCTATAAGACCTCTGAATTGTTGCAGGATTCAACCTGTGCAAAAATTGCACAGGTTGCCAAGGACGGAAAAAAGAGAATAATGGATTTCTATAACCTGGATATGATTATCTCCGTTGGTTATCGTGTCAATTCATTGCGAGGCACCCAATTCCGCGTCTGGGCCAACAGAATACTGAAAGAGTATCTTGTCACAGGTTACGCGCTGAATGAGAAGAGATTGCAGTCGAAGATTGAAAAGTACGAAGCGCTCAAAGAATCGATCAGGCTCATCAAAAATATAGCGGACCGCACACTGCTCTCCACGTCTGAATCCGAGGGCCTCCTGAAGGTTATCGGCGATTTCAGCTACGCCCTGGACACGCTTGACCGGTACGACTACGGGAAGCTTGAATTAGGCGGCGTATCGGACAAAACTGTAAAACGAATTTCGTATGAAGAGGCGAAGGGCGCGATCAAAAAAATGCTGGGAAGGTTCGGCGATTCCGCCCTGTTTGGACGCGAAAAGGATGATTCGTTCAACAGCTCTCTGGACACCATCTACCAGACGTTCGGCGGCAAGGATCTCTATCCCAGCATAGAAGAAAAGGCGGCGCACCTTTTGTACTTCATTGTGAAGAACCACTCATTTGTGGACGGGAATAAGCGTATCGCCGCCGCCATCTTCACCTGGTTTCTTGATCGCAACGGCCTGCTCTATACATCTGATGGAACAAAACGCATAGCGGACAACGCCTTGATTGCACTGACGCTGATGATTGCCATGAGCGATCCGAAGGAAAAAGACGTCATAGCAAAAATAATTGTCAACCTCATAAATAAAGACAATTGATCCGAAGAAATTTTTCCCTCTATAATACTCCTTGACATATAACGGTAATGGGTTTAACTGGTTAGCAGGTTCCATCAGATTTTGAGCTCTTCTCGCGTTCCTATCTTTATACTTATCCCTTATCCCTCTTAATTTCCCTTGGCGCTGGTTTAGTCGGTCTGCAGGTTCTATTAAATTTTGAACGTATGATGTGTGCTTGTCAGCAGCTGTAACCACGGGGGGATTATAGTCTGATCATCTAAAGCCCTGTTTCTCAAAATGAGAGATAGGGCTTTTGTTTTTTGTGGATAGCTCAGATT
>JAFCZZ010000596.1 GCA_019314085.1 Deltaproteobacteria bacterium
TTGGGGCCACGCCCAAAAGATTGCCCGCTGGGTTGGTTTCTCCTTCTGGATGCATGGAAACCTCTGGTGGAACGATCCCGACTTCCTTATAGTGAAAGGCCCCGAAACCCTACAGGCCGTCGCGGTGCCGCACCGAACCGGAAACAATCGAATTCCCTACGAGGGTTTCTCGCTCGATCAAGCCAAATGCCTTTCAACCCTCATTATCGCCTCCGGTGGAATGATGAGCTGGTCAGATAACCCTGAACTGCGTTCTGAAGCCATGGCCGTCGTCGAAAAAACCTTCGACCACGCCGGCGGTTCCATGGGTATTCCGCTCGATTTCGGAATACAAAACATTCCCGGAAAGTGGCTTCGCATCGAAAAGGACCATTGCTATATCGGGCTGATTAACTGGAAAGATCAAACGCAGGAATTTGAGGTTGAAACAGCCAGATATCCCTGACCCTCCCGCCACATACATCCCGTTGCCTCATTCAAAATCGTAAAAGGTAACTCACTAAGGTGAAATTGGAGAAAATATGTACCTGAAACTCAGAAGCGTTTTATTTTTCATTGTTTTGACACTTGCCCTTAATATTAACCTCTATGCCAAGCCGAACATCGTTTTCTTTTTCGTCGATGATCTCGGTTATGGCGACATGGGATGTTTCTGGCAGGACGGCAGAAACGTCTCCGCCAACCAGAAATTCGACACACCCCACCTGGACAAAATGGCAGCCGACGGCATCATGCTGACCAACCACTATGTAGCCGCATCGGTTTGTGCACCTTCCAGAGGCTCGCTGCTCAGCGGTCGGCATCAGGGTCATTGCGACGTCAGGGACAATCAGTTCGACAAAGCAATGGCTAAAAACCATTCGATCGGTTCGGTCCTGCAAGAGGCTGGCTACTACACTGCTTTTATCGGTAAGGGCGGGCTTGCCGGCAGCGAAAAGACTCAACTGGTAAACTACGCTGGAACCGATTCGATCAACCTTCCAAGCCATCCGTTAAAGCAGGGTTTCGATAGATTCTTCGGATACCACTTTCACAACGATGGCCATCACCACTATCCCAAAAACGGCATGACAAGCAAGGTCAGTGTGATCTACGACGATTACCGTCAGGTCATTGACGCATCGCTGGACCTTTACACAACAGATGCATGGACGGCTGCTGCCAAAAAAGTTATCATCGACGAAAGCACCGACGGCGACGATCAGCCGTTCTTCATCTACCTTGCATACGACACACCTCATACCGCATTACACGTACCGACCGGTCCGTATCCGCCGCTGGACAATGACGGCGACCCGACCACCGGCGGCATACAATGGACGACTGAAAAGGATTCATCCGACAGGGTTCGCTATGCATCCAACGCAGACGGCCGATCAACAATCGACAACTACATTCATCCAAGCGTAAACCCGGCATGGACTGACAATAAAAAACGTCACGTCACCATGATCCGCAGGATCGACGATTCGGTCGGTGACATTATCAATACACTTAAAGAGATCGGCATCGACGATAACACGCTTTTGATCTTCGCCTCGGACAACGGCCCGCACGGTTCCGGCGGAGCGAACATTCACAAAGATTTCGAATCGTTTGCCAATTTCGAAGGTATCAAACGTGATATGCTCGAAGGCGGCATCCGAACACCAACCATCGTACGCTGGCCGGCAATGATCACCGGTTCGGGTAACGAAAACAACATCACCAAAGTTAACTACCCGTCGGGACTTTGGGACTGGATGCCGACATTTGCCGAGATCGCCGGACTTCCCGCACCTGCATGGTGCGACGGTGTCTCGCTCCTGCCAACGATCACCGGAACTGGAACACAGCGTGACAAAGGCTACCTCTATTTCGAATACGTGCATAAAAATAACACACCAAACTGGACATCTCATTTCCCCAACCACGCCGGCGAAAAACGCGGCCAACAACAGTGCATTCGCATCGGTGACTATATGGGGATCCGCAGAGCAATCTCTACCGGAAAAGAAAACTTTTCGATCTACGACATCACGACCGACACGAGCCAGGGCACCGATCTTCGATCGTCTATGCCTGATCTTCATGCACAAATGCAGAAGCTTGCGATCACCTCACGCAGACCGAATTCGAGCGCACCGCGTCCTTACGATTCATTCAATCTGCCCGCTGACGAACTGCTCGTCAAAACCCTGGGCGTCAGCTGGAGGTCATATAATGGCCCATTCCCGTGGGTA
>JAFCZZ010000597.1 GCA_019314085.1 Deltaproteobacteria bacterium
CGGGAGATTACAGGTAACGATCAATGCCATATCATGCATTATTCTCCTTGCGGAACAGCTGAAAAACGAGCAGAGAGGGATCTCCCCGTCCGAGGAGTATACCCGGGAAATGCTGTGCGATGAGCTGACTGAGATGTGTCTGGATGCGGACGAGATCATGGATACGGCCATACCGGACATGATTCAGAGAAATTATATACAGATCGAGCCCGACCGTGGAATCTCCATCAAGGAAGATACCGTCAGAATGGCCCAGGTCCTGGATTATATCTTCCCCAAGATGCCGGGGATAAATCTCGTTGCGTACCTCGCCCAGGCGATGGAGGAGGTAAAGACAGAACGCAAATCTCTCGAAACTGCCAAAGATCATTTTGACCAGACGTTAAAGATACACGGCGTTGCCCTCAAAAAAAAGCAGGCCCCGGAAAAACAGACGAAGGCACCCGCCGCCCCGGCTGGCAGGCAGAGGGAATTGAAACGTGAGATCATGGCATCCCTTACAGAAAGACGGCGACCTACCCGGAGCAAGGTCATAACCGGCTCGGACGCCGATGCCCTGTATCAGAAATCCGTAAACGGAAAGAAAAAGTCGTCCGTACCTCCTTCCGATGCACCAGCCTCATCCCCCGGGGGAAGAGCACAGCAGGACAAAAAACAAAAGGCAGACAAGGCACAACCACCAGAGGCATCGACGGACAAAAAGCAACCGTCAGGCGTTCAGGAAGAGAGCCTCTCCAAGGCATTGACGAGACGGCGGGTCAGGACGCGGCCACCGCTGATACTAATCCAGAGGTCCTTTCCGACACAAGCCTTCCGACGGAGAAAGAGGTATCTCTTGAGAAGGCCCTGCACGATCTCCCCTCGGACCATGAGGAAACATCTCCTCCGGAGGGTACGCTGAAAAGCGATGTGGATGAAACCGTTCAGGCAGCAGATGCGAAGGCTGATGAAAGGAGCGGGGAAGAATTGAGCGCCCTTCCGGATGAAGGGACACCTGAAGGGGACGATACCACCATTGAGAAAAAAATTGCCGCCTTTGAACAAGGCCTCTCGATGCAATGCCCGATATGCAGAGCGGCGGACATCAAATCACGGGAGACCAGTACGGGTAAATTTTACTATGTGTGTTCCGATAAAAACTGCACCTTTATAAGCTGGGGTAAGCCGTACCATCTGGCATGTCCGGACTGCGGCAGCCCCTTCTTGGTGGAATCCTCGACCGGTGACGGGAAGACGATTCTGAAATGCCCGAGGGCAACATGTCTCTATTGGCAAAGGCACCCTTCCGATACATTGGAAGAAGACAACCGCAAAGCCCCCCCATCGTCCCGGGTATCCCGCGATTCTAAGACTGAACGACCCGCCCGCAAGAGAGTCGTCAAAAGAAAGAAGGTGGTTCGCAAAAAACGGTAGTGGATCAGGAACCGTTATACTCCAGTTTTATACTGTCAAGCTCCACCATGTCGTGGTGTTCCGCACTGCCGTAAAAATCGAGGATATCCTTGACCGGTCCGTATAGTGTTCCCGTGGCCTTTACCTCATATTCGTGCAGGGGCGCGTAGGCCTCCACGCCCTTACCCTCCGGCATCACGGTCTCCTTGGGCTTGTAATCCTTTACCTGGAGCCCCTCCGGCGGCTTACCGAACAGGGCCATCAGTTCATCCCCCAGTTCCCTGGTATATGCCCGGTAACTGAACCCGAAGGACGCCTGGCCGATCTTCTTCTCGGAAATTATCTTCAGCGCGAGCTCTCCCTTTCGCCTCTCCAAGGCCCCCTCCAGGAGTTTGTGGAATCCGACACCGATGATAAGGTGAACTCGGTTCCCCTTGACACCGATAAGACGCATCATCTGGCCGAATCGGCCCTCATTTTCTACATGGTGATCTTCGCCGAAGATCGCCTCGCCCTTGATCCCCTTCCCCTCAAGAAATCCAATCACAAACCCCCTGACGAGGTCGAGTGATCCCTCAACCACCACTTCACAGTATTCCTTGTTCATGACGGATACGCCTTTCTCTCCATACCTCTTCTCTCCCCGCTAAAAGAATATGAAGGTGACGAGGATGAATACGGGGATAAGGATTGGAATAGAGTACTTTATCATGTATCCGAAGAAGCTGGGCATGTTGATACCCGCCTCCTCCGCTATCGACTTGACCATAAAGTTCGGGGCATTGCCTATATACGTATTCGCCCCCATGAAGACCGCCCCCGCTGAAATGGCCTTCAGGTACATGATAAACTCAGGATTGGCCGTTGCCGCCTTCACCGCAAGCGCGGCCGGTACAGCTGATTCCGCGATACCCAGTTTTCCGAGGGCCAGGTTAAAGAAGGTAAGGTATGTAGGTGCATTGTCAAGAAACGACGACAGCGCGCCGGTAACCCAGAAGTAGTGATACGATTCCTGGACAACGGATACGAGGCCTGCCATGGCCCCCTCATTTCCGGCCTTCAGTATAGCCAGCGCCGGGAT
>JAFCZZ010000598.1 GCA_019314085.1 Deltaproteobacteria bacterium
TATAGCTCTCAGGGGGGGTATCTTCGAATCAACGGGCGGTGCCGGGATAGACTATTTTGCCTTTGACGACAGGCTGCAGCTTACCTTCGAGGCCTTTAACTTTGACAGCGACCGGAACGCGCATCTCAAGACATACGCCGAGTACCGGCTCCTGAAACATATCTATCTGTCGGCCGGATGGGATGACTTGATCAGCAACGAGGGGCGTGAGTCGCCCTTTGTAGGATTCTCGATAAAATTCGAGGACGAAGACCTGAAATACCTCCTCGGCAGCGTGCCGATACCGAAGTAATTAAGCTGATGAGCTGATGAGCTGGTAAGCTGGTAAGCTGGTAAGCTAATGAGCTGATGAGCTGACCGTGATCTTGACATTTGCCGGGTTATGTATATATTAGCTTCGGATTTACCGGAGTGGATTTGAAAAATGTATTTCAGCCCGCCAGAGATATCCCTCGTAGAGAAGGCGTTTCGTTATGCCGGAGAACTCGCTGAAGACTATTTTCATCTTGGCAGAAGCGGACTGAAGACCCATCGATACGAGGTGAAGACCCTCGCCCATCTCAGCGATCACGAGATGGACGACACGGCCTTCGCTCATCTGTGCCGGTATCTGTGTCAGAAAGAGGACAGGGCCGATCATCCGGATAATTTCTATTTCTTCAAGATCTGTCTCCAGGATGACCGGATTCTTGACGCGGTAAAGAGGAGTGAGCCGTTTGTCAAGCTGGAGCCTCTTATGCTGTACATAGCCGCGCATGAACTTGTTCATGTCGTTCGGTTTAACAGCAGGGAGATCGACTTCGACGCGCCCTTGGAAGAGAAGATTGTCGAAGAAGAAAAGGTGCACTCGATTACCAGGAGTATGCTCAAGTCGGTGGCCGGAACGGATATTAATCTCGTGCTCGATTGTTTCAGCAACCGTTACCGAATAGGAGATATCTATAATGAGTGCCCATCCGGAACGGATATTGCGCGTGCTGGGCACTGATAAATTGCTTGTTGGAGGTTTTTGGTTGTATGCCTATTTATGAGTATAAATGCAGGAAATGTGGCAGGAATTTTGAAGTCTTTCAGGGTATCGCGGATGGGGAGGTCAAGGCCTGTAAGTTCTGCGATGGGTCGGTTGACAAGTTGATATCCCTTTCCTCCTTTCACCTCAAGGGGTCGGGATGGTATGTGACCGATTACGGTGGAAAGAAACCGTCCGCGCAGGAAGCGGCGAAGGACGCGTCGGGGGACGTGGGTAATGCGCCGGCCTCCACAAGCGAGACGGCGAGTGCGCCGGACCCCAAACCCTCCGCTAAAAAGGATGAATGACAGAGGCGCTAAGCCTCTATCTGACGATATGGCCGGGTGCTCCGTCATCAGGATGGAACCCGGCCTTATTATGTGTCAGCCCCCCGGTGTTCATCCCTCAGCAGGTCTTCCACGGTCTTTACGGGATTGAAGGTTGCAGAGGGTACCGCGATAAAGACGGTGTTCCACCCCGCCATTGAGCCGTTCCACAGCCCCGGCAGCTCCAGGACCTTCAGTGACTGTCCCTCGTAGGACTTGTGTGAGACGGTCCAAGTGTTTCCGTCAACGTACCGTTCCAGATCGAATTTTTCCCCACGGTAATCCCTGGTACCGCACACCAGGTCAACGGGATTGAAATAGGTGGATGATTCCCAGATGGCCCCCTGCCTTTTCGATCTCATATCTACCTGCGTCTTCTCCACGATCTGCAGTGATCGTGTCCCGTCCTGTTCCTCCACCCAGAAGGGCCCCCCTCCGGGCTCTCCCTCGTTTCTCACCATACCGCACACACGCAGGGGGCGGGTCGGAGGCACCGCGCGGGAGAGCCTTTCCCGGCAGAAGCCGGCTACCCCGGAAAGCTGCCGTTCATCCGGCGCATTGCCGCTGAGAGAGCGCAGATGGTGGAATATCTCCCCCTGGAGTTTCAGAAGATACCCCCCGAGAATCTTCTTGTAGAGGACCGTCTCCGGCTTCAGGCGGTCGGGAACGATGTTATCGATGTTTTTCACGAAGAGGACATCCCCCTCAATCGCGTTCAGGTTTTTCAGAAGAGCGCCATGTCCTCCGGGCCTGAAGACAATCCTTCCATCCTCGTCCCGAAAGGGTCTTCCCTCCCTGTCGAGCGCTGCGGTATTGGTGGACGAAGATTGAACGGAGAGGGCGATCTCGAATCTCACGTCATATTCGGTCTCGTACCGCCCCCGTATAAGCGTAAGGTAGTCTTCGATATCCCGCCGGTGTTCTTCGGAGAGGGTGATATGTAGCCTGCAGATATGCCGCTCATCTTGGACATACATGGCCGCCTCAACCAGATGCTCTTCGAGAGACGTGCGGCTATGGCCCGGATATGCATGAAACTTGAGGAGCGCCTTGGGCAGATGCGTGTAGTTCAATCCCTTTGGGGTGAGGATATATTCCAGTATCCCACGGGGATCTTCGCGCAGGAGAGCGTTAATGTCACGGCCGTCGCGCGCGACGGCGCGCGACAGATCATCATAGAAGGCAAAGTGGGGAAGCTGCTTTTCAAGGATCACGGCATCTTCGCTCGTATTAAAGTTTTCCGTTTCATACCATTCGAACCAGCCGCGAAACATGCGGCTGGCAGCCCCCGAAGCGGGCACGAATTTTGTCATTCTTTCCTGCTCTGCTGCCCGGTTGTGCTCTGATACCAATGCCTCCCGGTCCGAGTCCGGGACGGAGACTATCCCGTCACCG
>JAFCZZ010000599.1:0-1810 GCA_019314085.1 Deltaproteobacteria bacterium
CCCGGTTTGCGAGGCGACGACCTCGCACGATACGCAGGCGCCGGCATATCGACCAACCATGAATGCCTCTCGTTCGATGAGGCCCTTGAAGACATCGAAAGGGGGATCATGGTTCAGATACGTAGAGGGTCCGCCGCCGATATCTTCGAGGCATGTCTTCCCATCCTTGATGAGCACTACGAGCGGTGCATGTTCTGCAGCGATGATAAACATCCCGATGACCTCGCGCGGGGGCATATCAACGAGATGGTGAAGGGGGCGCTTGCTTACGGCGTCGATCTCATGAAGGTCCTGAGGGTTGCGTCGGTCAATCCGGTGCTTCACTATAATCTGGATGTGGGGCTGCTCCGCAGGGGTGATCCCGCGGATTTCATTAGGGTCGACAACCTTGCCGATCTCAATATCCTGGAGACGCATATAGACGGCAGGATCGTGGCGCGCGAGGGTGCCTCGCTGATACCTCGAGGGGCGCCGCAGCTTGTCAACAACTTTCATGCGGCCCCCAAAGGGCCCGCCTCATTCGCGGTTCCCTGCAGGGGGGAGAAGATAAACGTTATAGGAGCCTCCGACGGCAGCCTGATCACGGACAAACTGGTTGAAGTCCCAAAGGTACAAGATGACCAGGTGGTATCGGACACGGGTCGGGATATCCTCAAGCTGACGGTCGTGAACCGTTACAAGGAAACAGTTCCGGCGATCGGGTTTGCAAAGGGATTTGGGTTGAAGAGCGGGGCGATCGCCTCCAGCGTGGCGCACGATTCGCACAACATCGTGGCCATCGGGGTCTCGGATGAGGATCTCTCCCGGGCGGTGAATCTTGTCATTGCAAGCGGCGGAGGGCTTGCCGCCGTTTCAAGGAACGGGGAGGAGGTACTCCCCCTCCCGATCGCCGGCATCATGAGCGACCTGGATTATGCCGATGTGGCGGAGGTCTATACACGGCTCGACAAAATGGCCAAGGCCATGGGATCGGGACTGCGGGCACCCTTTATGACCCTTTCATTCATGGCGCTCCTCGTGATCCCACGGATAAAGATGAGCGACAGGGGGCTGTTTGACGCGGAGACATTCAGTCCGATGGATATCTTCTGCCGGTAGCGCGCAGCTTTTTTCTTGATTATAGGAGGCGTCTGGAATAGAGTAGTCGCCGTAGAATTCAGGGGTGCTCGGGACGGCGGTCCCGGGCTGAGATAATACCCTTTGAACCGGATCTGGGTAATGCCAGCGCAGGGAGAGAGATTTGGATATCTTTTGAAGGCATACCCTCCTCGGAGTATGCCTTTTTTTATTTCTGCCGTGAAGGGTGGATCGCATGGGACGGATGGTTTTTGTCATATCGAATGGTGTCATGGATGACACCTGCTTTCTCGTAGAGGCGATCGAGCGCGCCGGCGACCCGGTTCTTATCTGCACCGACGGCGCAGCCGAGAGGATGAGAGAGATCGGCAGGATGCCCGACCTGATCGTGGGGGATATGGATTCCGTCGACGAGGCCACACTGGAGTACTTCGAGGCAAAAGGGAGCCGGATCATCAGGCATCCCGCGCATAAGGACGAGACCGACACGCAGCTCGCGCTCGATCGCGCCTTCGAAATGGACCCGGAGGGGATCCGGATATTCGGCGCCCTCGGGGGAAGGGTCGACCATGCCCTGGCGAATATCTTTCTCCTCGTTATGTGTGCGAAGCGGGGTATCGACACGAAAATAGTGGACAGGGATTGCGAGCTCTTTATTGTTAACGGATCATGCGTAATCGACGGCAGGAAAGGGGAGACGGTTTCCCTCCTTCCCCTCTCTTCGGATGCCCGG
>JAFCZZ010000599.1:1855-2333 GCA_019314085.1 Deltaproteobacteria bacterium
AGATTGGGGTGCCGTACGGCATCAGTAACCGCCTCACCGGGACGCGGGGGACGGTCTCGGTGGAGTCGGGGTATCTGCTGATTATACGACAGATGAGGATTTAGTATTGTGTCAATCAAAAAATACTATTTCGATCATTTTTTTGTCATTTCGACCGCAGGGAGCTATAGTACCCTTTAGGGTGAAATCTTAGATTTCTCAGGCGTCAAGACTCCTTCGAAATGACAGAGTATCATTGACAGGAAACCAAGCCTTCCCGGCAGGAAGGGCTGTAGATTGTGAGGAGAGAAGATGACAATAGCAAGGGTGTTGACGATAGCGGGGTCCGATTCCGGCGGCGGAGCCGGGATACAGGCGGACCTCAAAACAATCACCGCGCTCGGCGGGTTCGGGATGAGCGTGATCACAGCCCTGACCGCCCAGAACACACTGGGGGTGCACGGGATCCACGAGATCCCCCCAGATTTTATCGAGAAAC
>JAFCZZ010000096.1 GCA_019314085.1 Deltaproteobacteria bacterium
CCCCCCGGGTGGGGATACCCTACCGCCGATACGGTCAAGATAGGGAGGCTCGCCGTTGAGACTGGTCTGTTCATCCTCTTCGAGATCGAGGACGGCCGGTTCCGGTTCACCGGCAGGAGCAAGACGATGGCCGAGAGGGGAAAGCTCATCCCCCTCGTCCACTACGTGGAACGGCAGGGACGGTTCAAGAAGATGAGTATCGAGCAGCTGAGCACCCTCCAGGCATCGGTGAACAGCCGGTGGGAGGAGTGTCTGAAGAGGGCGGAGGGGTAAGGAGACACACACCAGAGAAGAGCTCAACACGACCCCCGGTTCTGCATTACCACCAGGGAGGCAGGATCGACGGTTTCAGCAACCCCGTATAGGCGGAATCTTTGTCTCGTAACCTCTTTTTCCGCCTCTGCAGACGGAGCCCGTTGTAGGAAAGGGGCAGATCCTACCCGGTCGAAAGAGCCGTGTCCCCGACACGATCTCACAAAGATCACGGGCATTCTTTCTGCAATATCGGTTCTCACCGGGCGAACGACTGCCCTGTCTTCATAGCCTCATCGATTCAGGTTCCAGTCGTAGTGCAGATACTCACAATGCAGGTCCCTGTAATGGGTATGCAGGTACGTTCTCGCTGTCGAATCTACCAGATAATCTATAAGAAAATCCTTGATCCCGTCCGGACCGCCAAAGTCTTTCTCGTACCATCGAAATATCTCCGAGATGAGGATCTTTTGCTCTTCAGGCAGAATCAGAACTTCCGAAGAATTGACAAAACTTTGTTCCGCCACCTCCAGTTGATCGTATACCGTCTCCGCATCGTAGTAGTCGATTGGTGCGCAGGAGCGGGACCCGCAGACGAGCGCAAAGTGAATGCGCGGATCCACGGGGAACAGCAGGAATGCCTTTCGCGGATCACGGGGGCCAAACTGACGGAAGGGGGAAAAGAAGGGCCGCGCATTGTGCCGGAGTATTCCATGCTCGATATCATCGGCGGAAAAGACGTGTTTCCCTATTTGATACTTCACATTTCGGAAAAAGCCCGGGACTTCCTTCACCGATGCCGTGACGCCGAGCGTAACAATGGCATCGACCACAATGGTATTATAGAGATTAATCCAGAAGGCGATCTTTTCTTTCCGTCCCCGTATCATTTCCGGATCGAACTGTCGCAGTCCATTGGTCAGAATCCGATAGGCCCCGTATTCAGGGGAATTTTTAAACTGTTCATAATCAACGAGGCCGCGCTCAGTGTTGTAAAACCTGTCCCTGAGTGCGCGGATAGAATGCATTAATTCGCCCGCGAGATTCTGAATGCCGCAATCGGGCATTGCATCACCATCATTCAATACCCTTGCTTCCCCGAAAAACCCCTTCAATCCCGATCCGATGCCAGACTCGGTGGTATCCTTTTCGTAAAATTCATTGACGAGATCGATAAAGAGAGCAGCGGTCCAGCTGAAATTATCACTTCCATAGCCCGATCCGTCAGAGGAATCGAAATATTCGTAAAAACCGAACCGTATCGGGAGCTGGAGAAGATCTTTTTGAATCGAATCGGCCTTCAACGTATAGCCGTAGCGCCGCAGACCCTGTGCGATCATCCAGTTTATGTTTATCCAGACCGGGCCCCGCCAGTAGTTGGCACGGTCATATTCCTCTTTTTTCGTGTCATAGTTGGGAATCGTAAAACAGTTTCCCTGGTGAAGTGCACAGAAGGATGAGGAATTGAGCCGTTCATACAATCTCTGGGCCTGATCATGCGTGGGCGCACCCGCCCAGAGGGGAAGAAATCCCGCCGCGGTATCAACTTCGATGAGATCATTGGAAACGAGATCAAAGGCGTCAAACATGTCATGGTCCTGATGCCATAGCTTTGTCCTTATGGCCTTTGCCGTCTTTTCGGCCCATGCCCTCGGCACATCCGGTGCTTCACCGATAATCCCGGCTATTCTGACAAGCGATTCATCGGCTCGTGCGAGTATTGCGTTAAAGAGGGGATCCTGAATAAGAAAGGGGCATGTTTCGAGGATTTTGGCCTCATCGTAGTTGCACTGCCTGAAAAGATCGACGAGATAGACATAACGGTCATAGTCGTCATCACTGGGGCGCATCGACCGATCGGCTACATGTTCCAGATCCATTCGGCGATAGCGAGGAAGTGAATCTGTGTCGATTTTCATCCTTCGCAGGGGAATATCCCAGGTGGGAGAATTATCGATTCCCGATTCCCAGGGATGCCGTATATAGACGAGCCCCTCCTTCGCCGGATCACGTTCGCGATACAAATAGGAGTGAAGGTCGAGGAGCTTCGGGTAGATCTCCCTCAGAAAGGGGAGGACGTTTCTCGACCGACGTGCGTGGTGGTAAATTTTTTCAACGGCAATTGCGTGGACCGGCGGCATGGTGATACCTGAGGTGAGTTTTCCCGTCGGCGCATTGGGTGATCGTTCCGTCTGCCAGAAATCGGGCTCGGGAAAGTAATGCCCCAATTCCTCAGGATTAAAGACGATCTGGGGGAGCATCCCGTTCGACCAAAAAAAAAAAAAAAGTGTCGTTAGTTCCACTGGTGAGGATAAAGAGTGGGAGATGGTTTCGTGGAGCTGCCTGCCCAGTTGTCGGCAAGTATTGTTTTTGCCTTCTCCACGTAATCTGCGAAGATTCTCGACATCGAACATTCCTTTTTTCGCTACTCCTCCGGTAATGTGCAGGCCCTTCCCTTCAGATTGAAGAGTAGGCTGAGCACGCTCTTTGTCCTCTCGCCGAAGATCCTCTCGGTGAAGACGTCACCGGCAACCCTCTTGGAAATTTCCGATTTCGTGGGATAGACATGGACGGCACCTGCCATGGTGGAAAGTTTGACACCCCCGCCCATTGCAATGATCCATTCATGTATAAGCTCTCCCGCGTGCGCGCCGATGATCTGACAGCCAAGGAGTTTGCCCTTCGGCGACACGAGCATCTTGATCTTTCCCAAAGGCTCACCTTCGGCAAGTGCCCGGTCATTATCCTCGAACTTCTCTTCGAAGAGGTGATAAAGGGCGCCTTCCTTTTTCGCCCTCTTTTCATTGAGGCCTATGCTCGCCACCTCCGGATCGGTATAGGTACACCACCCGATCTTTGAATAATCGGCCTTTCGAGGCAATCGAAGTACCGCATTGGTAAGCGCGATACCGCCCTCATATCCAGCGACATGCGTAAAGGGCAATTGGCCGTTCACGTCGCCACAGGCAAAGATGTGGGAAATATTCGTCCGCATGCGCAAATCGGTGGGAATGGCCCGTGAGGTAAACTCGATTCCCGCATTGCCGAGGCCCAGGCCTTCAATATTCGGCTTTCTCCCCACCGCGACCAGAAGCGCGTCACCCTCTAAAACACTCAGCTTTCCCGACCCGTCTGCCGGAGTTACCGTGAGCCTGAACACGGAACCATCATACTCTGCCTTCACCGCCCTGGTCTTGACATGAAATTCAACCCCTTCAAACTCCATGCGGGACTTCAGGATCTCAGCAAGATCACCATCCTCCGGACCGAGAATCTGGTCCATAAATTCGACGACGCTTACCTTCGACCCAAGACGCGCGAAGGCCTGAGACAACTCGAGACCGATCGGACCGCCACCAAGCACGATGAGACGGGACGGAAGCTCTCGCTGAGAGAAGACCGTTTCGTTCGTCCAGTAGGGAACATCGTCAATGCCATCGACGGGCGGGGCAGCAGGACGTGACCCCGTGGCAATGATCCATTTGCGCGCGGAAATTCGATCTCCGTCAACGTCAATAACATGGTCATCGGCAAAGACGGGTGCCCCGAAGCGAACCTCCGCTCCGAGACTGCAAAATCTCTCCGGTGAGTCATGGTGCTGAATCGTTTCAATGACCGAATGGACACGATCCATGACATTGCCCAGATTGACGGGGGGTAACTTCAGCCCGGGAAGCCCGAATTCTTGTGCCCTCTTCGCCTGTGCCCACACCGCGGCTGTCCTGATAAGTGTCTTTGAGGGCACACACCCGTAATGCAGACAGTCGCCCCCGAGCTTCTCCCCCTTTTCTATAAGGATTGTTTTTGCCCCGAACTGCGCGCCCCCCGCAGCAGCGGTCAGGCCCGCGGCCCCTCCCCCGATAATACCGAGATCGTAATCGAAGTTTGCCATTTTTGCCCCTCCCCTCGTCGAACCGTGTGAATCACGCCTCGAAGAAATACTATGTGATGGCCAAAACCGAATGTTTTATTTTCACTGCCTCACCTTAATCCCGCCTTTCCCTATTCATGGCTCATTCTTACTTTGTGTCCGCCGAACTTGTTTCGCATTGCGGAAAGTATCTTCGCCGCATAGCTGTCCTTCTGACGACTTATCAGACGCATCTCAAGGGCAAGGGTAATCACCGGTGCCGGAACATCTTTGTCAATGGCCTCGGCGACCGTCCATCGGCCCTCACCGCTGTCTTCAACCCACGCCTCAAAGGAGATCAGTTCCGGGTCTTCAGCAAGAGCTTCTGCCGTCAGATCCAGCAGCCATGAGCGCACCACGCTGCCGTATCTCCATATCTCGCTTATTTGAGAAAGGTCGAGGTCGAACTCCTTTTTGGCATTCATAATATCAAAACCCTCGGCATAGGCCTGCATCAAACCGTACTCGATTCCGTTATGAACCATTTTCACAAAATGACCCGCGCCGCTCGGCCCCACATGACCCCAGCCCCTGTCAGGTGCCGGGGCAAGCGTTTCAAAAACAGGCTGAAGATGTTTCACGATATCTTCCTCTCCTCCGATCATCATGCTGTACCCTTCCCGAAGTCCCCATATTCCGCCGCTCGTACCCACATCTACAAAGTGCAGACCTCTTTCTTTCAGATATGTCGCCCTCCGCATCGAGTCTTTATAATTGCTGTTACCCCCGTCAATTATAATGTCACCTTCCGACAAAATTTCGGCAAGTTCCATTATTGTCTTTTCCGTCGGGTCTCCGGCGGGAACCATAACCCATACTGCACGGGGCACCGAAAGGGCGGAAGTAATATCTTCGAGTGCATCGATGCTCTCGGCACCCTCTTTTTCCGCAGCCTCAAGAGACTGTTCGCTTAAATCAAAGGCCACCACCCGATGATTACCCCTGAGAAGTCGGGTGGTCATGTTAAGCCCCATTTTCCCCAGTCCCACCATTGCAATATCCATAATGGTACTCCTTTACTCTTATTTTATGACACGCTGCGTGATGCCACCCTTCCCCGCTACGATCACATCCGTTGCCAGTCCCAAAAACAGTCCATGTTCAACGATACCCGCCCTCCTACTGAGACAGAGCTCCAGCTTTTCAGGCTCATAAATGGGCCCAAGGTGAGCATCCAGGATATAATTGCCCTGGTCGGTGATAACAATCATTCCCTGCTCGTTTATTCGTATATCCGCCTCTCCCCCCAATTTTTTCAAAAAGGGAATATGGCTCTGCCAGCCGAAAGGTACTACCTCTATCGGTAGAGGCCAGTTGGTACCGATTCGCGGTGACATCTTGGACTCGTCCACCACAATAATCTCACGCCTGCTTGACTGGGCAACCATTTTTTCGCGAAGCAGTGCACCCCCGCCCCCCTTGATACAATTCAGGTTTGAATCGACTTCATCAGCCCCGTCAATCGTGAGATCAATGACAGAATGTTCATCAAGCGTGGTGAGTGTAATCCCAAGCTCCCGTGCTTCTTTTTCCATCTCCCGGGAGCAGCAAATCCCGTAAATATTTTTTAGATCACCTCTCGTCACCTTCTCCGCGATCATACGGACTGCAAAAATCGCCGTGCTGCCATGTCCGAGACCAACAATCATTCCAGATTTCACGAACCCGACTGCCTTTTCGGCGGCTACCTTCTTACTCTGAGATGTATCATTGTTAGTTGCAATGGAGCGACTCATATCAGCACCTCTGCGAGTGTCAGAGAGGCAATGAAAATAAAGAGCACGCCGAGTATCCTGAGGAGCATTCCCTGAGGGATACGACCGGCGAAAAAAGACCCGAACTGCGCACCGAGGATCACGCCGGGAACGGTGAAGATCACGATACTCAGTACCATCGTCAGCACTTCGCCCCCTGCCTCAATGAATCGTATTAAATGACCGATGGAGGCAGAAAGTGCCGTGACTGCGACGACAAAGACACCCGTTCCTATCGATATCCTGCTGGGAACACGACACCGTTGCAGGAGAAAGTAATCATTAAGCTCTCCAAGTCCGGTTGAAATCATGCCGACAAACAGCCCTCCTACTCCTGCAATAAATCGCCCTTCGGTTCGGTTGCAAACCGTGTAACAGATCTTTTCACCCCGGGTTGTTACAAGACAGGTTTCACCCTTTTCTCCCCCATATTCGTCTTCGATCGCAAGATCCATCCTCTGCACATCATGGTGATCCGGTGATCTCAGAAAACTGGCGGCAACGATGAAGAGCCCCACCCCCAAAATCACCTTGAGAATCTGCGGATCGATATGGCCTGCCGCCCATGCTCCGAAAAGCGCCATCGGAATCGTCACGACCGCCAGTGCGGCAGCAAGGCGATAGTCGATGTAGCCTTTCCGCGCGTATGAATATATCCCGCTCGCAAAGCCAAAGACCTCAGTAATGAGACCCGTACCGATGGCAACCTCGGGGGAGAGCCCGAGTGCAAGGATAAAGAGGGGTGAAAAAAAGGTTGCGCCCCCTACCCCGGAAGCCATCGCGACGGTGGCAATCACCACCGCTGCCGGAAGCATAAACCAGTAGTGTAACGTCACGCCATTTCCCGCTCCTTTTTTATCTCAATCGAAACCCTGCTTCTCTATAAAATCAGGCAGTAACTATTTCCAATCCATAAAAGGCAGCCCCGATAAGTGCCGCTTTTGGATTGGTAATCACATGGACCGGAATTCTTCCCATGAGATCGGAGTAACGACCCTTGTTTTTAAATGCCTGTAAAAAAGACGGCTTCTCAAGCAATGAAATGATGCGCGGCGGAATACCTCCGCCGATATAAAGACCGCCCGTTGCCATGACCTTAAGTGCCAGGTTCCCCGCTTCCGCGCCGAGGACAGACACAAAGAGGTCGAGTGTGGCGGAACAAAGCTCGCACGATTTTGCTTCACTCAATGCCCCCTGCACGATCACCGGTGTCACATCCTCGACACCGGAAAGCTCCCCGGCGAGCCAGTCAGGTTCCTCCCCGTAACCACCATCCCGGAGAAATTCATAAATATCGGGGATCGCCATTCCAGAGCATACCCGCTCATAACTGACGTGCTCATACTTTTTATTAAGATAGTGCAGTAACTTGATCTCGACTTCACCGGTCGGTGCAAAGTCGGCATGTCCGCCCTCCGATGCATGGGCCCTATAGCGAGACCTGTCAAAGGTGAGGAAGGCCTCACCGAGACCGGTTCCCGGAGCGATGACACCGATGGCACCCTCGGTTGCTGCTTCCCCCCTGTTGATGGTAACAAGGTCTTCCTCATAAAGAAGCGGGACACTATAGGCAAGGGCCTCCAGATCATTGATAAGGTAAGCGCGCTTCACCTTCAGTTTCCTGGCGATTGTTTCTCCCGAGACTACCCAGGGAAGGTTCGTGGTTTTAACTGTGGAACCGGAAACGGGACCGGCAATACCAAAGGCCGCAGTATCGACGGTACTCTTCTCGGACTTTAGAAACACATCGACGATGGCCTCGAGGCTGTCATAGGATTTACTGGGAAATGTCCTTTCAACAAGCGGTTTTCGTGTACCCTTTCCCCTGGAATAAATACCGATAGTTGTTTTGGTACCCCCGATATCCCCTGCAATAAGCATCTTTCTTCCTTTCAAGAGAAATTGTTGGTCACAATCAAATGAGCGTCTCGTTCAGAGCGAGAAAGATTATAGGGAAATTCTTTGATTTCAATCGGAGAGCTACCAGAGAACTATACCGTGACCTCGGGATGAGCAGTTACACGATTCAGCATAGTTTACAGCATGGTATCTAAATGATACAGGAAGCTTGCATTTATATGCAATATAATTCTAAAATGGTGGAAGGTAATTGAGCCTAAATACAACACTTTTATTCAACCGTCGCATTAATAGAATTGATGAATACAATTCTCACGACACATGAGGCCTCTGTCCGGATTGGAATATTCCTGGGGCTGTTTATCGTTATTGCTGTCGGGGAGACAATGTTCCCCCGGCGAGTTCCGGGCTACCCGAAAATAGCTCGATGGTTCAACAACCTCTCCATCACACTTTTAAACGCCATAGCTCTTCGCCTGTTGTTTCCTCTTGTACCTGTCGGCTTCGCCTCGTACTGCGCGGGAAAAGGATTCGGCATCTTAAATAATCTTGAGTTCTCTCTATGGATCAAAATAGTCATCTCTGTGATTGTCCTTGATTTCATTATATATCTCCAGCACTTTATCTTTCACGCATTACCGCTCCTCTGGCGTCTCCACGTGGTGCACCACACCGACATGGATTTCGATATAACAACGGGTCTCCGGTTTCATCCGATTGAAATAATCATCTCGACTGCCATAAAACTCATCGCAGTTTTTGCCCTGGGTCCACCCGCCATCGCCGTTCTCATCTTCGAGATTCTCTTAAACGGCACGGCCATGTTCAATCACGGAAACATTCGCATCCCCTTAGGTATCGACAAAATACTGCGCCTCTTTGTGGTGACGCCCGACATGCATCGCGTTCACCACTCG
>JAFCZZ010000600.1 GCA_019314085.1 Deltaproteobacteria bacterium
ATGTTCAAGGCGGTCTGCCCGCCGATGGTGGCGAGGACGGCCTGGGGCCGGTGCTGTTTCACGATCTGCTCGATGACATCGGCGGTTATGGGTTCGATGTAGGTATGATGTGCCATCTCGGGGTCGGTCATGATGGTGGCGGGATTGGAGTTGAGGAGGATAACCTCGTACCCCTCCTCAACCAGGGCCTTGCACGCCTGGGTCCCGGAATAGTCGAATTCACAGGCCTGCCCTATGACGATCGGGCCGGACCCGATGATCAGGATCTTTTTTAAATCCGTGCGTTTGGGCATACTGTCTCAGATCACTCCCATTCGATGGTGCTGGGCGGCTTTGAACTGATGTCGTACACGACGCGGTTCACACCCGCTACTTCGTTGATTATCCGGGATGATATACGCCCCAGGACATCGTAAGGGATACGGGCCCAGTCCGCCGTCATGGCGTCCAGGCTGGTGACGGCACGAACCGCCACCACATTGGCGTAGGGCCGCTCATCCCCCATGACGCCGACGCTCTTGACCGGCAGAAGGACGGCGAAGAACTGCCATACCTCGTGTCTTTCGTCATAGCGCTCTATCTCTTCCCTGACAATCAGGTCCGCTTTTCTCAGTATGGCCAGGTCTTCTTCGGTGATCTCGCCTATGAGGCGCACCCCCAGTCCCGGGCCGGGGAAGGGCTGGCGGTTGAGGAGCTTTTCAGGTAGCCCCAGCTCTTTTCCGAGAAGGCGTACCTCATCCTTGAAGAGTTCCTTCAACGGCTCGATCAGCTCGAAGCAGAGGTCTTCCGGCAGACCCCCGACGTTATGGTGGCTCTTTATCATTGAGGAAGGGCCTCCGGATGCCGACGTGCTTTCGATGATATCGGGGTAGAGCGTGCCCTGCGCCAGGCATTTCGCACCCTGAACATCACCCGTCGCGTCGGAGAAGACATCTATGAAGGTCTTCCCGATGATCTTCCGTTTGGTCTCGGGATCGACGACCCCCCTCAGCGCGGTAATGAAACGCTCGGCGGCGTCCACGATCCGGAAATTGAGCGGATACTCCTTTGTGAAGATGGTGCGGACATCCTCCACCTCTCCCTCCCTCAGGAGGCCGTTGTCGACAAAGATGGCCTTCATCTGGTCACCGATGGCGCGGTGAATCAGCGCCGCCGCGACCGAAGAATCCACGCCGCCGGAAAGACCGCAGATCACCGTCTGGTCTCCGACGAGGTCTTTGATCCGTGCGACCGATTCATCGATGAACCGGCCCATCGTCCACCCGCCCGTGCAGGAGGCGACGCTAAAGAGGAAGTTTCTGATGATGTCGAGCCCCCTCGGGGTGTGCACGACCTCCGGGTGAAACTGTATCCCGTATATCTTCCGGTCGCTGTCGCCCATCGCGGCGATGGGGCACGCCGAGGTGCCCGCCAGCACGCTGAATCTTTTGGGGGTCTTCGTCACGTGATCCCCATGGCTCATCCAGACATTGATGCGTGAGGGCAGGTCGGCGAAGATGCCGATTGGGGAGGCCACCTTTATCCGGGCTGGTCCGTACTCCCCCCCCTTCCCCTTCTCCACGGTGCCGTCCATGATCCGTGCCAGGATCTGCATCCCGGAGCATATGCCCAGGACTGGAATCCCCATATCCAGTACACGCCGGTCCATTCGGGGGTGCCCGGATTCAAAAACGGACGAAGGACCTCCAGAGAGGATGATCGCTACGGGGTTCATGAGCAGCAGATCATCCTGCGAGGTGTCGTGCCGCACTATCTCGCAGTATACCCCCAGCTCACGTATCCGTCTCGCGATGAGCTGTGAAGTCAGTCATTCATTGTTTTTACAAATCGTTTAAACAGGTACCGCGCATCATGCGGCCCCGGACCCGCCTCCGGGTGAAACTGTACCGAGAAGACGGGCAGGGTTCTGTGACGTATCCCCTCCAGGGAATGATCGTTCAGGTTGATATGCGTGACCTCGATCGTGTCTGTGTCAAGCGAATTGGGGTCAATACAGAACCCGTGGTTCTGGACGGTGATGTCAATCCTCCCCGTGGACAGGTCCTTGACCGGATGATTCGACCCGTGGTGACCGAACTTCATCTTGAATGTCTTTCCTCCGAGGGCCAGGCCGAGGATCTGTTGCCCCAGGCATATGCCGAAGAGGGGTATCGTCCCGATCTTCAAGAGTGCGCAGACGGTATCGATCGCGTATGTCACCGCCGCGGGATCGCCGGGGCCGTTTGACAGCAAAACGCCGGCCGGCTTGTATGCCAGTATCTCATCGACAGCGGCATGGGCCGGAACCACCGTGACCGTACACCCCGCCTCGCGAAGCTGTCTCAATATGCTGTACTTGACGCCGTAATCCAGGACAACAACGGTCGGGCCGTCCTGGTCCGCAAAGGTGAAGGGCTGGTCACAGGTCACGCCCTGTACCAGATCTATCCCCGCACGCCCCTGAGATTTATGCGCCTTCGCGACGAGTGACCCCGGATCGAGGTCGGTGGTCGAGATGACCGACTTCATCGCGCCGGCCTCCCGTATATGTTTGGTCAGGGCGCGCGTGTCGACCCCCTGAATCCCGATGACGCCGTTTTCGCGCAGGTAGGTGTCAAGATCCTTTTCCGACCGCCAGTTGCTGGGGGTCTCGCTCAGTTCCTTGACGACGAAGCCCTCAAGCCACAGCCCCCTGGACTCCGCAT
>JAFCZZ010000097.1 GCA_019314085.1 Deltaproteobacteria bacterium
CCAGCGCGGACTCGAACCACGGACAAGCTGGTTAACAGCCAGCTGCTCTACCAACTGAGCTACTGGGGAACACATTATCATGTTGCCACTCCCCGTGTATCCGATGGTTAATTCCGACAGAATCGGAACTCTACCAACTGAGCTACTGGGAAATATCTGTATTTCAAAAATCGAAATGAGCTTCTATCAGAGTTTCTACTCTTTTACAACACCGAATATTCGATAACCCTACCGGCAGTCGACGCAGGTGGTCAGTTCGCCAAGCGGCACACCGGCGGTCTTGCTGATGTACTTGAGCTGGTCTTCCGGAGCGAAAAACCGTCCGCATACCGGGCAGGGCACCATCTTGAAAACCTTGTCCCAGATAATCCTTCGGTCGCCGTCGGTCTCCATCTTCACGTAGCCGGTGGGGCAGACGTAGGCGCATGATCCGCATCCGATACATACATTCGGGTCAAAGATGATCTTCGGCTCGTCGATATCCCGGCCGCGGCCTCTGTCCTGGAAGGTCAGCGCGCTGACGCCCACAATCTCACTGCATGTCCTGACGCACAGGCCGCAGAGGATGCAGTCGTGACCTTCGGCCTCTTCGGGAGAGACCTCCACGCCCAGTTTCTGTGCGATCTCCTTGACCGCCTTGGTCTCGGGATACTTATAATAGAGGAGCTCGGCGGCTGCCTTTCGGCTCTCCTTCGCCTTATCGGAGGCGGTAGCGATCTCCATGCCGCCCTCGACCGGGGTATTGCATGAGGTGGCGAGCTGCCACGTTCCGTTGGTCTTGACTTCCACGCTGCACAGGCGGCAGGCCCCGAAGGGAGTGAGTTCCTTGTGATGGCACAGGGTGGGGATCTCTATCTTCAATGCCTGGATGTTTTCCAGTACGGTTGAACCCTCTTGCGCCTTGACCTTTTTCCCGTCTATTACGATATTAAGCATTCTTATCACCTTACTCGCTCTATGTTATATAAGCCTTATTCCCAGACCACAACCCGGTAACACCGAAGGCAGCGCTGAGCCTCGTGCGTGGCGTCAACGGCGCACAAGCCTCCCTCCACTTCTTCAAACCCGCCCGATCTCTCCTTCGGATCGAGGAAAGCAACATCGGCCGCAGGACCCTTAACCACAAGGCCCCGTCCCCTCTGCTTCGCCAGATCGACGCCCGCGAAGGATACCTGCTCTGCCGGGGCATTTCCACTAAGATAGGCGTCTATCCCCTCGGCGGCGCGGTTCCCCATGTCCAAGGCCTCAATCAGTGTCGCCGGTCCCGTTACGCAGTCTCCTCCGGCAAAGACCCCATCCATCTGTGTTGCCAGGGTTACCGGATCCGCCTCTATAGTGCCCCAGGCGGTCGTGCTAACCTTCTTATCCATTGCGGGAAGCTCGGGGCGCTGACCGATGGCGGCTATGATCATATCCGTCTTCACGGTGAACTCGGAGCCCTACACCGGGACGGGCCGTCTCCGGCCGCTCTCATCGGGTTTTCCCAGTTTCATCTTGATGCACTCCGCGCCGGTGACCTTTCCGTTCTTCGCGATGATCTTGACGGGAACGGACAGGAACCGGATGGAGACACCCTCTTCCAGGGCGCCCTCTATCTCCTCGTCGCTTGCCGGCATCTCGGCCCGCGAACGGCGGTAGATGATCTCAACCTTCTTGAAACCGAGCCTCACGCAGCTGCGGGCGCAGTCCAAGGCAACATTCCCGCCGCCGACGATCATGACCTTCCCGGCGGGATCTATCGTTGTGCCGAGGTTCATATCCCTGAGGAACTTGACCCCGTCCACGAAGCCTTCGTATCCCGCATCCTCGTCCTCAACACCGATCCGGTTTCCCTGGTGGGCGCCGACGGCGACGAACAGGGAGCTGTACCCCTGTTTCTTGAGATCTTTTATGCTGAGTTTCTCTATCTTCGTGTTCAGTTTGATCTCCATGCCCATCCTCTTGATCAGGTCGATCTCGTGGTGAAGGATATCAGCGGGGAGGCGATAGTCGGGTATTCCGACGGCGGCCATCCCTCCGGCGTGCGGGAGCGATTCAAAGATGGTGACACCGTAGCCCTTCAGACGGAGCTGGCACGCGGCGGCAAGGCCTGCCGGGCCCGCGCCGATGATCGCGACCTTCTCCTCCTTCTGCTCCGCGGGGGCGCCAAACGGCTTGCCACCCTGCGCCAGGTCGAAGTCGGCGGCCGCCCTCTTGAGCAGGCGGATCGAGAGGGATTCGTCGATGTCCTTACGCACGCAGGCATCCTCACAGGGATGCGTACAGGTACGTCCGATAACGCCGGGGAGAACACAGTCCTGACGGATCAGGCCGAGCGATTCCTCAAAACGGTTGTTCTTGATCAGTTCGATGTAACCGGGGATATCGAGTCCCGCGGGGCAGGCATCCATGCAGGGCGCCGTTACCGTGGATCGGTACTCCTTGCCGTTCAGTTTCTTCTCGCCCGTAATCAGGGCGGCAAAATCGGCCTTGTAGTATTTGACCGCGTCGAGCACGGGGTAGAGGGCCGACTGGCCGAAACTGCACTTGCTGTTCGCCGCCACCTGTTTGACAATGGCCTGCATCTCCGAGAGATCCGCCTTGCTTCCCTGCCCGTCGGCCATCCGTCCGATGATATCCAGGAGCCTGTCGATTCCGATCATGCAGACGGAACATTCGCCGCACGAGATCTTGCGTGCCTCTTTCAGATAGCCAACGGTAAGGGATGGTATGTCGGCCTTGGAATCCGTGGCCACGAGGCCGCCCCATCCCATCATGGCCGCTACCTTGCCGCCGGGGGCGGGAAAACTGACGGCAACAGACTTCGCCGACTTTCCATTCCGGTTATCCACGACCTTGCCGTTCCAACTGCTAAATGCAACTTTATTCATTCTCAAGCACCTTATCCTGTGTAGTGTAAGCACCAAGGACACCGAACCGCTCCGGCCCCGTGTCTTTCATCTGCCCTCGTTATCCCTCCAGTTCGGACCAGGAATGCAGATTCTCAACCTTGTCGAGCAGTTTATTGTACTCCAGGGTTACCCTCTTCTGTATCTTCTGTACGGAATCGGGTGTCAGATGTCGGAACCGACCCTGGATCTTCAGATAGTCTTCCACGGGCCTCAGTTTCTCCGGCGTAGGGGAAGACATCGTGTACTTCCCGTTCTCTATCTCGTACAGCGGGAAGACGCCCGTCTCGACGGCCAGCCGTCCTGCCTTGATGCACTCCTCGGTCTGAACCCTCCACCCCGTCGGGCAGACAGACAGGCAGTGGATGTAACTCGGGCCCTCAACCTCGCGCGCCTTCTTGACCTTGTTCATGAAGTCAAGGGGATAGCTGTGGCAGGCCGTGGCAATGTAGGGCACGTTGTGGGACGCGATGATCTCGGCGATATTCTTCTTCCACTCGTTCTTCCCCTGGCTGGCTGCGCCGGCCGGGTTGGTGGTGGTCGAGGCGCCGAAGGGCGTGGCGCCGGAGCGCTGTATGCCGGTATTCATGTATGCCTCGTTGTCGAAGCAGACGTAGAGGAGATCGTGTCCCCGTTCCATGGCGCCGGAAAGGGCCTGGAAGCCGATATCAAAGGTACCGCCGTCTCCACCGATGGCGACAACCTTTATCCTTCGGTCCGCTATCTTTCCCTTCCGCCGCAGGACCTTGAGCGCGGCCTCAACACCCGCGCCTACTGAGGCGGCATTGGGAAAGGCGACGTGAATCCATGGAAGGTTCCATGCCGTCGTGGGATACATAACCGATATAACCTCCATACACCCCGTGGCGTTGACGATCACGGTATCTTCGCCCAGCGCCTTGCACATCAGGCGGATGGCAAGGGCCTCTCCGCATCCCGAACAGGCGCGGTGCCCGACATTGAAGTATTCTTGCTTGTCCACCAGCCGTGGAGCATATAATTCAAAGTTTTCTACTGTATTCATGATCCCCTCACTCCGTATATTTCATACGCTTCTTTGGGTTTCTTCTTCTGCGCGCTGATCGCCTGCTGTACCATCTTGACGAAATCGGCAACGACAACATCGCGGCCGCCGAGTCCGATAATGTGATTCGTTATCAGGGGGCGTTCCTTCTGATCGTACAGGGCCGCCTTGATCTCCGCGGCGACCGGACCGTTGACGCCCCCGAAGGAGACCGCCCGGTCAATCACGGCCAGTGACTTGAGACCCTTAACCGCTTTGAGCAGCTCTTCCGTGGGAAAAGGCCTCCAGAGCTTCAGCTTCAGCAGACCCGCCTTCACACCCTTCTCGCGCAGCTCATCAATGGCGACCTCGGCCGTGTCTCCCATGGACCCCAGGGTCAGCAGGGCAACCTCGGCTCCGTCCATCCGGTACGCGCCAATCGGCTCATACTTCCGGCCGAATTTCTCCTCCCATTCCTTCCATACCTCCAGGATCACCTTCTTGGAGTTGATCAGGGCATCGTCCTTGGCCATCATGGCCTCATTGAATATATCCGGCATCCCCAGGGCTCCCATGGAGACGATATTGTCCGGGTGAAGCGCGGCGTATGGTTTGTACGCGGGAAGGAATTTGTCCACTTCCTTCTGGTCCGGCATCATCATGGGCTCCACGACGTGTGTCAGCTGGAAGCCGTCCAGGTTGATGTTGACGGGAAGCATGACGTCCCGGTGTTCGGCGATCTTGAAGGCCTGGATCATCATATCTATCGTTTCCTGGCCGTCCGCCGCGAACATGGAGATCCAACCGGTATCCCTCTGTGACATGATATCGCTGTGGTCGTTCCATATGTTGATGGGACCGGACAGTGCCCGGTTGCCGATTGCCATCACGATGGGAAGACGCATGGCCGATACGATCGGAACGATCTCCGCCATATACAGAAGTCCCTGCGAACTCGTCGCCGTAAAGGCGCGCGCGCCGGCGCCGGATGCTCCGCAGCAGGCGCTCAGGGCTGAGTGCTCGGACTCCACACAGATAAAATCGGTGTCGATCCTTCTTTCCGCGACGATATCCGACAAGTGTTCCGGTATATGGGTGTTCGGTGTAATAGGATAGGCGGCAACGACGTCCGGTTTGCACAGGGCAACCGCTTCGGCCGCGGCGAGCGCTATTTCCATACCGATTCTCTTAGACATATCCTATCCCTCCTCCACCATCGTTATGGCGCCAGGCCAGCATTCGTGGGCGCAGATTCCGCACCCTTTGCAGTAATCAAGATTCGCAGTGAAGTATCCATCGGCATCCTGGGTAATACACCCTTCCGGGCAGAAGATATAGCAGACGCCGCACTTGATGCACCTGCTGGTATCATATACGGGTCTCTGTGCCCGCCAGGTTCCCGTGTGATACTCCCGCGTGCTCCCCGGCCTGAACACCATGCATCCCGGGGTGAGTTCCTGCCACTTCTCCGGCCATTTCTTTTCTTTTTCCATAAGACAATCAACCTCACGGTATTTGAACTACTTGGCTATTTTGAGTTCCTTATAAGCCCGTTCCATCGCGTTTATATTTTTCTGGGCTATCCTTCCAAACCGATTTTTCAACGGCTCCCTTCCCGATTCGATCTTTACCAGTCCGGTCGCCTTGACGGCCGCCCCGATCATGGTCGTATTGGTTATCGGGACACCCATTTCTTCCCGCGCTATCTTCGAGGCATCAACGGTGCCGACGGTTCCCTTGAAGCCTGTCTCCTTCTTCACCTCTTCCGGGGGCTTGACGGTATTGACAATCAGGGTGCCG
Source organism: Deltaproteobacteria bacterium (assembly GCA_019314085.1). Next base: position 5,692 of record JAFCZZ010000097.1, read on the forward strand.
CCAGGTTTCAAACCCTCGGCGACGTTCACCAGGCCCATCAGACTCGCGTCAAGAACGATGACAACATCGGGATTATAAACCCCCGATCTGACACGTATCTTCTTGTCATCGATACGGTTGAATGCCGCCACTGGCGCCCCTCTTCTCTCGGGACCGAAGCTGGGGAAACCCTGGGCATATTGTCCCTCTCCAATAGCGGCAAGAGCGAGGGTCTCTACCGACGTTACCGCTCCCTGCCCGCCTCTTCCATGCCATCGTATCTCAATCATAAGGAAAATCTCCCTTGCTCGAATTCAGAAAACTTGGATTGTAATTAATAAAATCTTTTCTGTCAACACCTCTTTTAAAAGAAAATGCAAAGTTTTAAACAGAGCCCCCGGGCAGGGCCTCTTCGTACAGATCCCTCCCCGCCGTGTCATTGATGATAATCAGGGGAAAATTCTCTACCTCCAGACGCATGATCGCCTCGGGACCGAGGTCTTCGTAGGCAACGACCTCCGCCTTCTTGACACATTC
>JAFCZZ010000601.1 GCA_019314085.1 Deltaproteobacteria bacterium
TTCGTCACATATTCCCGCAACGGCATCTATCGACCCGTTGGGATTGTTCGGATAATCCATGACAGCTTTCTCATATGTCTCATCGCTGTACTGCACGGCGATCTGATTATTCGTGTGAAGCTGTTTCAGTATGGCGGAGTCCCTCGTAACAATCTTCCCCTCGCCATGTCTGACAGGGAGGTATATCCCTTCCATACCTTTGGTAAAGACGCAGGGTGAATCCCCGTTGACCTTCAGATAAACCCACCGGTCTTCAAAACGTCCCGAATCGTTGAATGTCAGCGTGACCGTCTGGGTGGCGTAGTCGCCCTCGAACGCCGGGAGCAATCCCAACTTGATCATAAGCTGAAAACCGTTGCACACACCCAGGATCAGTTTGCCACTCCGAATAAAGTCGATCAACTGCTGGTACAGTTTTTCACTTCCCCGTCTGATTTGTGCGTGGACGATTCGGTTCGCGCCCGCCTTCGCGGACCCCAGGTCATCGCCATCCAGAAATCCGCCGGGAAGGTTGAGAAACGCGGACCCCAGGTCATCGCCATCCAGAAATCCGCCGGGAAGGTTGAGAAAGTGATAGTCGTCCAGGCGCTTTTCGCCGCAGAGCAGCTCACTGATGTGAACGATATCAACGACGGCCGATCCCGCGAGCCGGCAGGCATGGGCCATCTCCATCTCGCAGTTCGTGCCGTTTCCCGTGAGTACGATTGTCTTTACCTTTTTTGTCATGTGCCGTCCGTGCTTTTCTAAAAATCCAGGGGTTTCTGCCACGCCTCTTTCAGGGAGCCGATGGCCTCTTCCATGATGGTCTCTCCATGTATCCCGGTGACCCTGAAGGTTCCGCCCGCTATTACCTTGCCGATACAGGCAAAGGTGTTTCCCGCCACACTGTCTTCGAAATCTTCCTGCTTCTCAGGGGAGACGGTTACCACCAATCTGCTCTGCGATTCGGAAAAGAGGAGATAATCATCCCTTTTGATTCCTTCCCGAGGGGCGAGCGAAAGGGAGACGTCCATTCCGAGACCCCCGGCAACCGCGACCTCGGCGAGGGCAATACCGAGTCCGCCGTCGGAACAATCGTGGCAGGATGCGACGAGACTCCTGCCCGTCGCCTCGCTCAACGCCTGGTAGAGACTTTTTGCCTTCTGCGCATCCACCTTCGGGACGATGTTACCGATGAACCCGTGGAGGGCGAACCACTCGGAGCCCCCTAGCTCTTCACGGGTTTCTCCCAGTAAATACACCAGGTCTCCCGCCTTCTTGGCGTCCATCGTGACCGCCTTCCTGACATCCTCGATCTTTCCCATGGTGGAAAAGAGGAGGGTCGGGGGTATCGATATCTTCGTTTCTCCGATGATATAGTCGTTCTTCATGCTGTCTTTTCCGGAGATACAGGGGACCCCGTATGCCGTGGTATAATCGTAGAGAGCCCGGTTCGCCCGGACGAGCTGCGCCAGCTTATACCGGCCGTCCGGGGTCTTCTCCGATTCCACCGGATCGCACCAGCAGAAATTGTCGATGCCCGCCATCCGGTCAAGAGAGCCTCCCACGGCAATGGCGTTTCTCACCGCCTCGTCTATCGCGCAGGCGGCCATGTGATAGGTGTCTATGTCGCTGTAGCGGGGACAGATACCGTTCGCCACGACAACCCCTTCGAAGGAATCCAGGATCGGCCTGATGACCGCCGCATCGCTCGGTCCGTCGTTCTCGGCACCGACCAGCGGTTTGAGGACGCTCCCCCCCTGCACCTCGTGATCGTACTGTCTGACGACCGATTCCTTGCTGCAGATATTCAGACGCGAGAGCATCTCTTTGAGGGCTTGTCCCATATCCTCCGGTTCGGGGAAGTCCGGCTCCTCATGCCGCGGAGGTGTCCACCGCGCGTTCAGTCGCATCCTGGGGACTCCGTCGTGGAGGAACTCCATGCCGAGGTAGGCCACGGTCTTCTCACCGTAGCGGACATGAAACATCCCGGAATCGGTGAAGGTGCCGAGGACGGTGGCCTCGACGTTCATTTTCCGGGCGAGGGCGAGAAAGTCTTCGCATTTTTCAGGGGACACGGCAAGACTCATCCGCTCCTGCGCCTCCGATATCAGGATCTCCCACGGGTTCAAGCCCGCATATTTCAGAGGGGCCTTTTTGAGATCGAGTTCACACCCTCCGCAGAGGGTGGCCATCTCGCCGACCGACGATGAGAGTCCGCCTGCGCCGTTGTCCGTTATCGCCCGGTAGAGATTCTTGTCCCGCGCGATCAG
>JAFCZZ010000098.1 GCA_019314085.1 Deltaproteobacteria bacterium
TGAAGGGGAACCGTGTATTCTTGAACGGGTCATCGTTGCGTATCTGGCCAGCTCGGAGCCCCTTGTCTCTTTGTCCTTCTCCATAAGGGCCTCTTTCAGTTGTGAGACAAGGGGCTCCGAGCTGCCCAGATACGCAGCGATGACCCGTTCAAGAATACTCGGTTCCCCTTCAATCTGGAGATCCTGAAGCGCACGGAGCACGCTCCGATCGACGGCACCCGAACCGTTTTCACCCTTCTGCGGTGGGCCTTCTCCCTCCAATTCTCCGGGACCGGCGAGCGTGCCTTCCCCTTTCCGGTTCCCTGCAGATCCGCGCGTCGTGCCGCCGCACCAGCGCTCCAAAGTGGCCAGCATCTGATTGAGCATAAACGGTTTACCCAGATAGTCGTCCATGCCGGCAGCAAGACATTTATCCCTGTCCTCTTCAAGGGCGTGTGCCGTCAACGCGACAATGGGGGTCTTCTTTTTTAGCCCTTTCCCCTGTTCCAGATCCCGAATTGCGGCCGTGGCCTGATATCCGTCAAGCACGGGCATCTGACAGTCCATAAAGATAAGATCATACATCTCTCCCGACCGGGCAACGGCATCAACCGCCTCCCTGCCGTTGGTGGCAAGGGATACCCGGCAGCCGAATGCACTGAGCATGGCCTCGGTAACCTCCCGGTTCGTTGCGTTATCTTCCGCAACAAGGACATCGATATCAAATTTTCGCCCCTCTTCGGCGATGCTGTGTCTAGTGATAAGTTGTTGTGATGCATCCTCGGGATTTGAGCCCATCACCTTCAGCAATGAGGCGTGCAGGTCGGACTGGCGAACCGGCTTCGTCAGATAAGCCAGGACGCCGCTCTCTTTGGCTATTCGAGCATCACCACGTAATCCTATCGAGGCGAGCATGATCACCCTGATATCGTCTAAGGCCGGATCAGCCTTTATCCTTTGGGCCACCTCCAGTCCACTCATATCCGGCATATTCATATCAAGAAGGACCAGATCAAAGGGATCTTTTTGCTGTTGAGCCGAATTTAGTTTCTTGAGTCCTTCGGCTCCTCCTCCGGCACTGTCACTTTTCATCCCCAATGAAACCGTCTGCCGGTTGAAGATTTCACGGTTCGTGGCGGTGTCATCGATGATAAGGACTCGAAGTCCCTCCAACCTGGCAACATTGGGGAAAAAGCTTTTTTCTTCCTTTTCAGGACTTATTTCGAGATCCACGGTAAAAAAGAAGTTCGAACCTTTCCCCGGATCGCTTTCACAATCCAGAACGCCCCCCATCGATGAGATCAGTTCCATCGAGATTGCAAGACCGAGTCCCGTTCCGCCATATCGACGGGTTGTAGACCCGTCAACCTGGGAGAAGGGTTTAAAGAGTTTCTGCCGGTCTTCTCGGTTGATCCCGACCCCCGTGTCGAGGATCGACACATTCAACGTTACCCGATTATTCTCGCGCCTTGTCGTGGAGGCCCGCACGACAACCTCCCCTTTTTCCGTAAATTTGATGGCATTACTCACAAGGTTATTGAGAATCTGTCGAAACCGGGTGGGATCGCCCTTGAGAAAGATATCCGTTTCCTCCGGGATAATAACGGCCAGCTCAAGGTCTTTGGCATGGCTCCGTGAAGCAAGCAGTTGAACGACATCTTCAATCAGCAGTCGCAGGTTAAAATGAATCTGTTCAAGGTCGAGTTTGCCTGCCTCTATTTTAGAAAAGTCAAGAATATTATTAATGATTTCCAGAAGCGACTCGCCTGCCCCCTGAATGGTTTCGGCAAACCTGCGTTGTTCATCGGCAAGGTCTGTCTCCAACAACAGTTCGGCCATACCCAGGACACCATTCATCGGCGTGCGGATCTCGTGGCTCATATTTGCCAGAAACTGGGATTTCACCTGGCTGGCCTTCTCGGCCTCCTCCTTGGCCTTTTCGAGATAAACCACCATCTCCTCCGTCTCGGTTTTGGCCCGGGAGAGATCCGCCGTGCGAGACGCAACCATCTCTTCAAGACCGGAACTGTAGTTCTGCAGTTCCTTATCTCTCGTCTGGATTTCGCTGATCATGTCATTGAAACGGTCGATCAGGGTACCGAGCTCGTCATCGCGCCGTTTTTGTATCCGAACAGAATAATTTTTTCCCCTGGTCACCGAACTCATGGATTCCATCATTTCAATCAACGGATCAGCAACGATCTTCTGAACCCTGTTTGATAAAAAGACCACAAGCAGGACCACAATGATCGCAGTAGATGCAATAACAATATAGAAGGCATCCAGTCTGCTTTGCACCTGCCTCATGCTATCAACCAGGAGAATGGCGCCGACAAATGTTTTGTTTACCAGGACAGGCCGCATGACATACATATGATTGTGGATCACGTAGGTGAAGCCACCCCGACCCTTCATTCCCTGCGGAGTCATCCGCCAGTGATGATCGGCAGTGCTCAGCTCGGCGATCAGGAGATTCGCGTCTATCCCACTCCGTTTGTATGTGCTGTAAACTTGAATGTTTTTATCGTACAGAACCGCAAGAACAATATCGCGGTTGATGGAAAGAGCGGCCAGATTTTCCCGGACCGCCTGTTCATCATTGAACAACATGGTGGCGCCACTGTTTTCGGCGACCACATCTGCCACGAAAGAGAGCTCCTGGGCAAGATTTTTTTTGGCCTTTCCCTGCTCGTCAATGATCAGTGCCATAGACGCCAGACACAAGATCAACATCCCGGCCAGGCTCAAAAGAAAAAGTTCTGTCCGTATGGAAAGATTTCCGCCTCGCAATATCGTGCGGCGCTTTATCATCTGTCCCACCACAATGACTAGCAAATTAAAACTCCCCGCAACAAGTTGCGGGCAATGGCTCGCTGTTCAGTCCAAAGAACAGGAGCTACGGGTTACGTCCTTCTGCCGTGCCCTTTCAGGTTGATCTCAAGGCGTTCAGACCCTCCGGCATATCATCCTCCCCCCAGTAGACGCCGGAGATGTTCTGAGATCATCGTTGGTGATAACAACGATAGCGGCGGCGCTGTCTGAGAGATTGCAAATCTTCTTACTCACTGAGATCATCTTAATGGACATCAGCTCATCAATGCTTATAACGGTCATATCTATTTTTCCCGCACAAAGGGGAACGGAACAGCACAGTGCCGCTCCAACTGCCAAAGAAAATACCACTGCAATACATATAGTTCCGTTTCGTATCAATACAGACATATGGCACCAGTGTTTTTCTTCGTTCTCAGTATCTACTCAGCATAATCAAGGAAAGCTCAATTTCAAGGGCCCAAAGAGGTGCTCGAGAGCAGAAGAATCTCTCAAACGTCACCGCTCCGGGAAAATCCTGTCTCCGGTCAATGTAAGGGGTCTATGAACCCTCACAAAGAATATCGGCACTTCTCTGATTTTCTTTAGGAAATCGTGAAACGCTTTTTTGAAAGAATAATAAAGAAATTAAATGAATTGATCTATCTTCTCGAGGCTTGGTTCCTTCCCGATACCGATGGGCAAGGCACGGTCTTGACATGTTTTCATATCCCTGCTTTCGATGCTATTGACTGGCGAGCTCCTGTCCGGGCACGCATTCCCTCCAGGCCCCATAAAACAGAGAAAACTATCGATTCTTGAGGGGTATACTCGTCGGAACCTGCTCAGTATCCTCTGGCAAGATCCACCACGCTTTCCATCGTGCCCGACCCGGCGAGATAAACCTCCAAGTTGCGGAGGATAATGTCTATTCCCCGATCCATATATTTGAGCGACACCCCGCAGATATGAGGGGTCAGGACAACGTTATCCAAGGTCCACAGGGGGCTGTCGTCCGGGAGCGGTTCGACAGTAAAAACGTCGCTGACCAGGGCGCGAATCGTCCTCTTTTGGAGGGCCTCGATCAGGTCCGTTTCCTTCACCGTCGCTCCCCGCCCCATATTGATAAAACAGGCCGTCTCCTTCATCAGATCGAAACACCCTTTATCAATCACCCCCCGCGTCTCTGCCGTATCGGGGAGGAGATTGATCACGTAATCGCTCTGCCTGAAGATCTCCTTCATCTCTCCGAATCCGTAGACATGCTCGACGCACTCGACCGGCCCCGGGGTGCGTTTGACGCCGATCACCCGCATACCGAACCAGGAGGCCCTCTGCGCGATTTCACGGCCGATACTCCCCAGCCCCAGGATACCGAGGGTGGAGCCGCAAATCTCCCCCTGGGGTGCCGAGCGGTCCCACCTTCCCTCCATTTGGCTTCGGAATAACAAGTGAAGGTTCCGCGCGAGATTGACCATCATCGCGATGGCATACTCCGTCATATATATCTTGTGAATCCCCCTGCCGCTGGTAATGATAATACCCCGCCGGCGGAGGGTATCCAGGGGAAGCATATCGACCCCCGCCGTCAACACCTGTATCCATTTGAGTTTGGGGGCATCTTCTATTATTTCGGCCGTAATCGGATGGAGAAAGGTGATCAGGATCTCGGCATCCCTGAGCTGCTGCGCAAAGAGTGTCCTGTCGGTACAGAGGGTCACATCGCACCCGCCACACCCCTTTTCCAGCTGTTCGACACGGTCTTCCCCCAGGTTAAAGTCTACGAGTATCTTTTTCATCGTGCACCCCCCTTCGTCATATATACAGAGCCGATGATGCCACCCATAACAATTTCCGCGGAAATTTTACCACAAAAAAACAGAATCGTTACAAATTTTTTGTTGACGCGGTGGCTTCATTTCTCTATCAGTAAAGGGGAGCGGTCATATTTCAAACAAAGGCACCGGGGATACCCCCTTGGATCTGAAAAAAATTATTCCCCTGTATATAGGCGCGGCGGTAGGCCCCCTGGGAGGATTCGGGGTTGTCGCCATCGTCCCCGTCTTCGCCGGGGTCTGGTCGATCGACTTCGCCGCGGCGTCCCTGGCCATCACCTTTTACATGATACCCTTCATCGCGATCCAGATCTTCTCGGGACCGATCGCTCAACTTTTCGATGTGCGCAGAACACTGCTTGCGGGGTTCGGCATCTATACCCTCGGAGGGATCCTGTGCGCCCTCTCAGGGAGTTTTTCATTCTTCCTTATCGGCAGGATTGTGCAGGGCACAGGGGGGGCCTTTCTCACGCCGATCCTCATGGCCATGGTCGGCGAGGTGGTACCCGCGCGACATCTCGGGAAGGCGATGGGGGGGCTGGGGCTGGCCTATACCGCCGGTGTGACTCTCGGACCGGCCATCTCCGGCCTGATCGAGGTCCGCTGCGGGTGGCAGGGGTTCTTCTACTTCCTGTCTGCCCTTTCGGCCATAACGTCCCTCTACTTCATGATCTGGTGTAAGGATGTCTGCCCACAGACGGAGGGTGGACACTCACTTTTCGGGATTTTCCCCCTGATCAGGCGGGCGATCTCCCTCCCGGGTGTTGTATCCCTGAGTCTCGCGGCCTTCAGCCTCTTTGTGGCGTATATCGGTATTATGACCTTCACGGCCGATTACCTGAAGACCACCTTTGCCCTCCCCTCCGACCGGATCGGCCTTCTGCTCTCCCTGACCGGCCTTTCGGGGCTGATCATGTCGCCGATCGCGGGGGTCCTGGGGGATCGGTACGGACGGCACATGGTATTTGCCGGAGGGACGATCATCATGCTCGCCGCCCTGGGACTGATGCTCTCCCTGCCCTTTCACTACGGGCACGACATGGCTCTCTTTCTGCTCCTCGGCGCGGGATCGGCAACCGCGTGGACATCGCTCAATACGATGGCGGTGCAGGCATCTCCCGAGTTGCGCACACCGGTTACCTCCATCTATAACGCCCTCAAGTTTTCCGGGTACGCCCTCTCGCCGGTTATCCTGTCGATCTTCTATGGCGATAACCGGCTCACAACCGTTCAACTGGCGTGCGGCGGTGCGATCATCGTCTCCCTGCTGCTGGCGCTGCGGGCACGGCAAACCCTCCGCTAGACGCTCGTCCAGCCCCCGTCCACGACAATCGTCTGGCCGGTGATGTAGCTCCCCGCATCCGAGGCGAGAAGAAGGAGGGGGCCTATGAGCTCCTCCGGTCTCCCGGGTCTGCGCATGGGGGTGCGCCGATTGATAAACCTTTTCCCCTCCTCGGTATCGAACAGCTCGGAGGTCATCTCGCTGGGGAAAAAACCCGGACCGAGGGCGTTGACCCGCACGCCGCGCCCGGCCCACTGCGCCGCCAGTTCCCGTGTC
>JAFCZZ010000099.1 GCA_019314085.1 Deltaproteobacteria bacterium
ATAGGGACGCTCATAGCGGGGGCCAAACGGTATGTACTGCAACGGTTCGTACCCTCAAAGACCCTGGACCCCGCATTTATGAACGAGAAGCCCTGGACCGATGAGAAACTGTACAACATCAAAGAACGGCTGGAGAGATCAATGTCATCCGTCATTATTCGTTAATCCCTGTTTTCTCGAGAAACCCATCACCTGATGCACACCCGGCTCGTCGGTATCTTCTTTACATCTTGTGGTTATTTCGTGGTTGATATATAGTGATCCCGTTTTTTATCCCTTAGATTGAGGGTGGCGTACCGTTCACATGGCTGATTCAATACAACAGGCAAAGGAGGTCCTCCGGATAGAGGCGGAGAGTATCTCGAATCTCATCGACAAGATTGGCCCTACCTTTTCTCGGGCCGTCGAAATCGTACACCAGTCTAAGGGACGCGTTATCGTTACCGGAATCGGGAAATCGGGTCTCGTGGGAAAGAAAATTGCTGCAACCCTGACAAGCACGGGGACACCTGCCATTTTCCTCCATCCGGTTGAGGGGTTGCACGGAGACCTCGGAATCGTAACCAGGGATGATGTGATGCTGGGCATATCCAACAGTGGCGAAACGAGCGAGTTGAACACACTGATCCTGAATGTGAAAGACATAGCACTGTCTATTATCGCCTTCACCGGTAATATGGATTCAACCCTCGCCAAAAGCAGTGACGTGACCATCGATGTGAGCGTTGAAAAAGAGGCATGTCCCTTCGGCCTGGCGCCTACATCGAGCACCACGGCGACTCTGGCGATGGGAGATGCCCTGGCCGTTGCCCTTGTCAACAAGATGGAATTTACCGAACGGGACTTCTATAAATTTCATCCGGGCGGTCACCTCGGACAAAGGTTGATGGCTCGGGTGAAGGACGTTATGATCAGAGGCGGGGTCATGCCGGTCGTGCTCAGTGGAACATCCGCGCTCGCGGCCATCGAAGAAATAGACGAAAAAAATCTCGGTTTCATATTTGTAACAGACGGAGAAAACCGCCTCCTGGGCATCCTGACCGACGGGGATCTGAGGCGACATATCAGGAAGGGAGTGACATTCACAACACAATTGGTGGACGACCTGATGACAAAAGCGCCAAAGACCATCGATCCCAACGCATCTCTGGCACAAACCATAGAGATCATGCAGAGAGACGAGATTACCACCTTGGCCACAATAGACGGGGACGGACACCTTGAGGGATATATCCACCTTCATGACATACTGGGGAGGGGAGGCACCATAAAGATTTCCATGCCACGGTAAAACGGTGTAAACCCCGCCCACCAACAGACACAAACTTGAGTCAAGATGCTTCATAACTACTTCATTGTCCGCTGTCTCAGGTGCGGGCAAAAAAACCGTATCGTACGAAACCGATTGAAGGACAGGCCTGTCTGCGGGAGGTGCGGGGCTCCTCTTGATGAACTCATCGTGCAGTGCCTCCGCTGCGGGACCAAAAACCGCATCCCGGAGAACAAGCCCCACGATCTTCCCCTCTGTGCCAAATGCAAGGCACCTCTCTATCATAAAGGCAAAGAGAACGAACCATAGCAATTCAGGATTATTGTTCACGGCTAACGGCTCCGGAAACCGTTGAGATGTGAACCCTCATCTTGAGATTATGGTGTGGCCTCTCCCATGATGATACCGTAAAAGGGAGTGACAGGATTTTGAATGGGCGTATCAGGTCTGAATGTTATATTATGAACAAAGATGCCACCATACGACATATTGTAGAACGGCTCGGAACCGCCGAGATCAACTACCGGGACAATACCGGGCTGGGGAGGGATGTCTTTGAAGCCGGCGTCCTGATCCCCCTCCTTTTCACGGCAGGTCAACAGGCGGATGACGGCGAATGGTCATTCCTGCTCAGCAAGAGATCGGCAGCCGTTTCACAGTCTGGAGACCTGAGCGGGACAGGGGGAAAACTTGAGCCTTTCTGGGATCGCCTTCTCAGATTTTTCATTATCCGTGGAATTCCCCCCCTGATGAAGGGAGACGTGCGGATGTACGCCAGCAAAAGGGGGAAGGCCGCATTCGATACCATAACCCTCTTCCTCGCCAATGCCGTGAGAGAATCGTGGGAGGAGATACGACTTAACCCTTTCAATCTCCGGTTTCTCGGTCCCCTCCCCCCGCGTAATCTACTCATGTTCACCAAGACGATCTTTCCCGTCGTGGGACTGATCGAAAAGAAAAACGGACTGCGCCCCAACCAGGAGGTGGACAAGCTGATCGAGATACCGCTGGATGCGTTTTACCATGAAGAGAATTATGCCCTCTTTTCCATCCAAGCCCCGAAAGGGGCTCCAGACGGGGCGGGCAATGACCAAAGATTCCCCTGCCTGATACACACAGACAGCGATGGAGAAGAAGAAATCCTCTGGGGTGCCACTCTCGGTATTATTACCTCCTTTCTCAACATAGTCTTTGACTTTGAGCTGCCGCAGATACAACCGGAAAGGATCATCACCAGACCGCTGCATCCGGATTATCTCGGGGGAAACCGCACGCGCCCCTCCAAACTCCTTGACAAGATTCTGCCGGGCAGGTAGTGTTTCCACCCTGAATTTCAGACAGATCGATACATATAAACATATACGAGGAATCAGATATGGTTACCAAGAGAGCGTCCGAAATTACCCCCTTCATCGTTATGGATATCCTTGAAAAGGCACAGGAGATGGAACGGGACGGGGCAGACATCATTCACATGGAGGTAGGCGAGCCTGACTTTGATACACCCGAGTGCATAAACGAGGCCTGCTGCAAGGCCATCAGAGACGGGAAAACACACTACACCCACAGCCTCGGTCTGATAGAACTGAGAGAGGCAATCTGCGAGCACTACTTCACGAAATACGGCGTCGACATCTCGCCAGACCGGGTCATTGTCACCTCCGGCACCTCCCCCGCCATGTTTCTGCTCTTCTCCGCACTGATCGAACGGGGGGAGGAGGTCATCATATCGGACCCCCACTATGCGTGCTATCCGAATTTTATCAGCTTTCTCGAAGGGGTTCCCGCCCGTGTTAATGTCTCTGAAGAGAATGGATTCCAATACACACCTGAAGGGATCAAGGAACAGATAACCCCCCGAACAAGGGGGATCATGATTAATTCCCCCTCCAACCCGACCGGCAATCTCCTCAGCACCGAGCGAATGACCGAGATCGCGTCATACGACATCCCCGTCATCGCAGATGAGATATATCACGGCCTTGTCTATGAAGAGCAGGAACACACCATCCTCGAGTTCACCGATAACGCCTTCGTCCTGAACGGGTTCTCCAAGGCCTACGCCATGACCGGGTGGAGGCTGGGGTACCTCATCGCGCCGAAGGAGTACATACGCCCCATACAGAAGATCCAGCAAAACTTCTTCATCTCTCCAAACTCCTTTGCACAGTGGGGGGGAATCGCGGCGCTCCGGGAGGCGGGAGATGACGTGGTCCGCATGAGAAATATCTTTAACGAACGGAGGAAATTCATCATACGGCGTCTCCGCGAGATCGGGCTCGGGATCACGGTGGAACCAACGGGGGCGTTCTACATACTGGGAAATATAAAGGCCTTTTCGAAAGACTCATACAAGACGGCCTTCGACATCCTTGAAAAGGCCCATGTCGGCGTCACGCCGGGTATCGACTTCGGAAAAAACTGTGAAGGGTATCTCAGGTTTTCATATGCGACCTCGATGGAGAAGATAGAAGAGGGGATCAGCCGGATAGAGAGGTACCTGAAGGAGTACGTACCGTGAAACCCCTGGCCCCGATAAACGGGATAAGTGCGTTAACAAAATTATTTTCTGCTAGAAAACCGCAGAAAATAATTTCTACCTTACTAAAGGCCGTTCTCTTTGATTTTGACGGCACGCTGGCCGAACTGAACGTGGACTTTGTCCGGATGCGCAGGTCTGTCCTGGACCTCATGGCCGACTACTGCACACCACTGGACGCGATGGAAGATCTGTACGTCCTCGAGATGATCGAAGCGGGGAGAAACCTTATCTCCGAGAGGTGCCCGGGGAGGGAGGGAGAATTCTTCGCCAGGGCATATGAACTGATCAGTGCCATAGAAACTGAAGGGGCCCGCGAGGGCACCCTCTTTACCGGGACAGAGGAGATGCTCCGTGAGCTGAGAAAACGGCACCTAAAGACCGGGGTCGTGACGCGAAACTGCAGGGCCGCCGTTATGCAGCTGTTCCCCGACATCGATTCCTGCTGTGACGCCGTCATTACCCGGGAGAATGCCGCGCGGGTGAAACCACACCCGGACCATCTCCTGACGGCACTCGACTCTCTGGATACGGACCCCACATTCGCGGCAATGGTGGGAGATCACCCCATGGATATCACCGTCGGAAGGGATGTGGGGGCATATACCGTCGGCGTGCTGACGGGATGGTCCGAGGCCGTTCCCCTGCATGAGGCGGGTGCGGACCTGATTATTGAAAAGGCATCGGATATCACCCGCTACCTGTAACCGGCAATCCTCTGAAAGCTCAGGGCGAGGAATCCCAGGGAAACTGCATTCATTGCAGCCCATCCGGAAGCCTCTGAGTTGATAAAGGACATGATATCATGTATGAGATTACCGTACACAAAACATTCTCCGCCGCGCATACCCTGGACATCGGGGGCAAACGCGAGGATCTACACGGACACAATTTCAAGGTCGAGGCGACCATTGCATCCGAAGGGCTGAACGAGGACGGTCTCGTTCTCGACTTCCGGGTCCTGAAACAATGGGTAAACACAATCCTCGAAGAGTTGGACCATACATATCTCAACGACCGTGCTCCCTTCAGGGATATCGGTCCCACTGCGGAACACATCGCCCGATTCATCTACGACAGGCTGGAGAAAAATGCGGCCCCGCTAGGGCTGGCTGTATCCAGCGTTGCGGTATGGGAATCCGAGGGGTCAAAGGCGACATACACCACAAACCGCCCCGGTTCATAGGGGAAAAGGCACACAATAATGGTAGACATACAGAATCTAAAGGACCACCGGAATATCGATATACAGAAGGTGGGGGTGAAGGGGATCAAGTACCCCGTCATCGTTCTCGACAAGGCAAACGGGACGCAGCATGTCAATGCCACCGTCAATATGTACGTCAATCTCCCCCATCGTTTCAAGGGGACGCACATGAGCCGTTTTGTCGAGATTCTCAATGAGTACCGGGGGCAGATCAATATCAATACCTTCCGCACAATCCTGCAACGGATTAAGGAAAAACTCCATGCCGAATCCTCCCATATAGAGATACGGTTCCCGTACTTCATAGAAAAGGCCGCGCCCGTTTCAAAGGCCAGGAGTCTTATGGAATATGAGTGCTCCTTCTGCGGGGAAAGCAACGGTGAAAAGAATGATTTCCTCGTCGGCATCGCCGTACCGGTCACAACAGCGTGTCCCTGTTCAAAGGAGATAAGCGACATGGGCGCGCACAACCAGAGGAGTGTGGTACGGGTCAAGCTGAGATTTCAGAAGTTTTTCTGGATAGAGGACGTCATCCGGCTGGTGGAGAAATCGGCAAGTTGCGAGATCTTTTCACTCCTCAAGAGGGCGGATGAAAAATACGTCACGGAGACGGCATACCAGAACCCGATGTTCGTCGAGGATGTCGTGAGAACCGTTGCGGAAAAACTTAATGAATCTTCAAACTTCATCTGGTACAGCGTGGAAGCGGAGAACATGGAGAGCATACACAACCACAATGCCTACGCCTATATAGAAAAGACACAAACCGACAGCCAGTGATCAGATCTTCGTGAAATGAGTTTTGTCAAACCTCAGCTTCGTTGATTCGCATTCTGATTGCCACATCATTTCTCGCCCTTTCCGTCGCCCCCTTTCATGCCGGTGAGTTTATAGACTTTCATATCCCCGATCGATGGAACATCACCCGTGTCTATCTCTCGGACATTCAGGCCGGCTTTGACCGCACGTAAGGTACTGTCACTGATCAGGATACTGTTCGGATACGCTTTTGTGAGCGCCTGAAGTCTGAAGACGGTGTTGACCGAATCGCCGATAACGGTATAATCCATCTTCTTGTCAAACCCTATCTTTCCCACGACAACTTCGCCCGTATGGACACTGATGCCGATGACCA
>JAFCZZ010000602.1 GCA_019314085.1 Deltaproteobacteria bacterium
GCATACAATGCCGGACTACACACCCTTTCATGAGACCCCTTATCTGTCACCGGGTTTTATCCTCCCCTACAGCGCGTCGAGCGCCTGCTACTGGAACCGGTGCACCTTCTGCCCGGAGAAGACCGAGGGAAACAGCTACGCGCACACTCCGGTGCATGAGGCGCTCTCCGATATCAAACATCTCGCCGGGAGCAAAAAACCCTCCCTGATACACTTTCTCGATAACGCCATGAGCCCGGTGCTCCTTACGGCGATAGCGGACAATCCCCTCGGCATCCCCTGGTATGGATTCGCCCGGATAACCCGACATCTTACCGATCCCGATTTTTGCAGGAAACTGAAACGTTCGGGGTGTGTCATGCTGAAGATCGGACTGGAATCGGGGGATCAGGGGGTTCTCGAAGCACTCGACAAGGGAGTCGACCTGGCGGAGGCATCGAAAGCGCTGAAAACTGGCGGAGGCATCGAAAGCGCTGAAAAACTTGAAGGAGGCCGGGATAGGGACCTATATCTATCTTCTCTTCGGGACACCCGCCGAGACGCTCGGGGGGGCGCGAAATACCCTTGATTATGTTGTACGGCACCACGAATATATCGACTACCTGAACCTCGCCATATTCAACATGCCCGCCTATGGCCCGGACGCGGCACAGCTGGATACAAAAGACTTCTATGCCGGTGATCTGACCCTCTACCGGCAGTTTCGTCACCCCGGGGGGTGGGACCGCGGACAGGTCAGGCGGTTTCTGAACGGCGAATTCAGAAAGGATCCCGCGGTCCGAGGGATCGTCCTCAGGGACCCGCCCGTCTTTACCTCGAACCACGCCTCCTTCTTTCTGATGTCCGCAGGAGGCGGAATGTCCTAAGGAGAAATACCCATGGTAACCGTTCGCTGGACCGGCGCCGCCGGGCTTGAGATCACGGAAGGGGGACGTACCGTACTGATAGACCCCTATCATTCGAGGCCGGGAAAGTTTGAGCTCCTCTTCGGCCGTCCCGAGCCGAACACGGACGTGATGGACAGGTACCTTGCGGGACTGCCGGATACTGTGGAGGCGATCATAGCGGGCCATACACACATCGATCATGTCCTGGACATCCCGCAGTTCGAGCGGCGACTCGAATGCAGGGTAATCGGGAGCCGCAGTCTTGAGACGCTGATGGCCCTGCACGGGAGGCCGGGGATCGTCACCGTATGCGAGGGGGGCGAACGAATCGAACTTCCGGGGAATGCAGCGGTTACGATGGTCCGGTCACGGCACGGCTTGGTTTTGCTCGGGAAAGCGCCCTATTCGGGGGAGATCGACCCCAAATGCAACCTGCCGATGAGGGCCTTCGATTACCGGATTGGCGACGTCTATATACCAAAGCTGGAGTTGGGGGGCATTGCCTTCATGCATGCCGGGAGCGCAAATTTCGTGGAGTCGGAGATCGAAGGACACCGCTGCGATGTCCTCTTTATGGCCGTTCCGGGATGGAAAAAACTCCCGGAATACTGCACCCGTCTCCCACAGATTCTGCAGCCGAGGGTGATCGTTCCCTTTCACTATGATGATTTTTCCTCCCCCCTGCGGAGAGACGGGACGGCACGCCCCCTCCCCTTTCAGGACATCAAGGGGTTCTTCAAAAGGATAGCCAAGGTCGCCCCCGGCTGCGAGATACGAACAGTCAGGCCCTTCGAACCAATGGTTTTCTGAAAGGCGCTGGGCTGGGCACACGAGGAAGGAATCATGCAGAAGTTCCTCATTATCACGGGTCTTATACTGATCATCGCGGGCATCCTCTGGCCGTGGCTGGGAGACCTATCCCTGGGGCGCCTCCCCGGCGATATCATGATCAGCAGACCGAATATGAAGGTATACATCCCGATAACAACCATGGTTGTTGTCAGCCTTATCATCTCGCTGATCATGTGGTTATTCCACAGATAGCGTCCATGACGGGAGGCATCTTTTTCTTGACATTATGTATCATGAATGTCACTTGCTAGTGAAGGATGCGGGATAAGGTCAGGCCGGGTTGGAGCATACCAGCAAAAGATACATTCATTGAATTACTTACAGAAGGAGACAGGTAATGAAGATAGCGATCATGGGGATAGGCGGCGTGGGCGGCTATTATGGCGGCCTGCTGGCACGGCG
>JAFCZZ010000100.1 GCA_019314085.1 Deltaproteobacteria bacterium
TATCTCCAGAAATATCGAACTGCCGGCGGCCAGTTTTGCTTCCTCTTCAGTCAACAGTCCGGGATGAGCAAGTATGTCGATCGGCGCCTCCAGGGCGGCGCGGTTCGTACCCGGCATAACCGGTTCTACAATGGTTTCGCCGTGGACTATAATGATCTTCGCCCCCAGGGTCCGTGCCTCATGAGCAAGGGAAGAAATATGGTCCGGGTGGACATGCGTAAGCTCTATGCCCGGAATGGCCTGCAGGGGACAGCTCTCCGATATCTTCTCGCAAACCGTTACAATCCGGGGAATGATAAAATCCAGATTTGAATGGTCGGCATGGTCGGTTATTGCAATCGCCCGGTATCCCTTTGCGACCGCCCTCCGTGCGAGCTCCGATGGAACCAGCTCACCATCACTGAAGATAGAATGTGTGTGCAAATCAATCATGGACAATCCCTTCGAAAGGTGTATTTCTGACGGTGCCGCACATAATCCGTTCCATTACGACCGGTTTAGCAGATTTAAAAATCAAGGTCAATCCAAGAAACATTGAAGCAAATGTGATTTGCTGTTATATACTCCTCGTTATACCAACCCTAATCGAAAGACAGAAGATGCGCCGAATAGTAAACAGATACATCTTACGAGAGATCTCCATCCCCTTTTTCATGATCCTCTTCGTACTGACCTTTGCCCTCCTGATGGGGAAGATCCTCCAACTCATGGATCTCATGATAAACAAGGGGATAGCCGTCACCGATATAGTAAAGCTTGTTCTCTATCTGATGCCCTCTTTTCTCATCATCACCATTCCCGTATCACTCCTCATCTCCATACTGATAGGTCTGGGACGGCTCTCCCGCGACAATGAAATCATTGTGCTGAAGGCATCGGGCCTGAGCCTGTATCAGCTTATGCCGTCTGTTGTATTCGCCGCCCTGTGTGCCTTTGTCATAACCGCAGTCACCGGATTCTTTCTCGTTCCCTACGGAAACTTTGCGACCAAAAATCTCCTCTTTGACATAGCACAGCAAAAGGCAAGCATCGGTATCAAGGAAAGGGTCTTCAACGGCGATTTCGCCGGTATTGTCCTGTACGCCCAAGAGCTCCCTCCTCAGGAAGATTACATGAAGGGCGTCTTTATATCCGATAACCGTACACTGAAGGAACCAACCACGATAATCGCACAGAGGGGATACCTTGTCTCCGACCCCGAGTCCATGCGGGTAACTCTGAGACTGCAGGATGGGAGCATTCACACGGCGGATGCGGATGCGGCAACCTATAAGAAGGTAGACTTCGGTTCCTATGACATAAACCTCGACCTGTCAACATCGATCAGAGGCAAAAACGGGATAATCACAAAGGACAGCAAGGAAATGTCACTCCCCGAGCTGATCAAAAAAAGCCATACCCCCGGCCTCGAAGAGGTGGACATGAAGGAGTTCATTATTGAAATCCACAAGAAGTTCACACTCCCCTTTGCCTGTCTTGTCTTCGGTATTATCGGGGTTCCGCTGGGGATCTCAAAACACCGAAGCGGGAAGTCACGGGGGTTTGTCATAGGTCTTATCGTTATCATGGTCTACTACGTCATCCAGATCGGCGGGGAGGCGCTGGGCGAAACCGGCATGCTTTCCCCGGCACTGGGCGCATGGATATCAAACACGATATTGGGGACCATTGGCGTATACCTGCTGATTACGGCTGAGAAGGAACGGCCCCTTATCCCTGACTTCATTCGGAACATCGGGGTGTGGACACGGACATGACTATTCTCGACAGATATATCCTCAAGGAATTTATAAAGATGTTCGCGCTGATCCTCGTCTCTCTCGCGGGGCTGTATCTGATCGTGGATTTTTTTGAACGGATACGGATGTTTTTGAGCAATCACGCCTCCCTGGGTCAGATGGCGTCCTATTTTCTCCTGACCCTGCCAATGATACTGTCTCAGATGATACCGATCGGCGTCCTGCTGAGCGCCCTCCTGTCGTTCGGAATCCTGTCGAAGAACTGCGAGATAACGGCCATGAAGGCGAACGGCTTGAGCCTCTACCGTATATCGGTCCCGGTTATTGTCGTCTCCTTCGCGATCTGTATAGCGGCGTTTCTCCTGAGCGAGGTTATCACACCCTACACAAACCAGAGGGCCAAATATATCAAGCTTATCGAAGTGCAGAAGAGGGAAAAACTGGGCAGCTTCAAGCAGAACGAAATATGGTACCGAGGGGAGAGGGGGATCTACAACTTTTCCATGTTCGATCCCCTGACAAACACGCTGAAGGGGATACGAATTCATTTCTTCGACCGCGAAATGAACCTCTCTCAGAGAGTTGACGCAAAGGAGGCGGTCTGGAAAGAAGGCAGGTGGCTATTCAAAGATCTGCTCGTAACAACCTTTAACCGGGACGGGGTCCCTTCAATCGAAAAGATACCATCCCGAATCATTGCCCTTTCGGAAAAACCTTCAGATTTTACGACCGTTCAGAAGGACACGGAAGAGATGGGACTCCTGGAACTGGGCAGGTTTACAAGAAAGCTACACTCGGAAGGATATGACACCATGCGGTATCGGACGGATATGCACGGCAAGATCGCGTTTCCGCTGGTAAGCGTCATCCTTGCAATACTGGGCATCTCCTTTTCGCTGAAATCGGAAAGGAGCGGAGGGATCGCTCAGAGCATCGGTCTGGGGATTGTCATTGGGTTTTCATACTGGATCGTCTTCGCCTTCGCCATATCCCTGGGGCGCGCCGGAACCATACCACCCGTGATGGCGGCATGGGCCGCAAACGTGCTATTCGGCCTTGCAGCCACGGTTATGTTCATGCGCGTAAAGACGTAACCACTGAAAGGATTATCTCCTTACTCCTTACTCCTTACTCCTTACTCCTTACTCCTTACTCCTTACTCCTTACTCCTTACTCCTTACTCCTTACTCCTTACTCCTTACTCCTCAGGAGTTCAGGTATTTCTCCTGTTCGGGCGTCAGCGTATCTATCCTGACATTCAACGATTCCAGCTTTAACCGGGCTATCTCTTTGTCGATATCTTCGGGGACACTGTAGACCAGCTTGTCCAGCTCGCTGGAATGCTGTACCAGGTACTCGGCGGAGAGGGCCTGATTGGCAAAGCTCATGTCCATGACGCTTGAGGGATGCCCTTCGGCGGCGGCAAGATTGATCAGCCTTCCCTCTCCCAGGATATAGATGCGCCTTCCATCCTTCAGCGTGTATTCGTCGATAAACTTCCGTATCCTTCCGGTATATTCGGAGACCTTCTTGAGACCCTCTATGTCCAGTTCCACGTTGAAATGGCCTGAGTTGGAAACGATGGCTCCATCCTTCATCACTACAAAATGCTCCCTGCGGATGACATTGATATCCCCGGTCAGCGTGCAGAAGAAATCTCCCACTTCGGCCGCCTCGGCGATCGGCATGACCCGGTAACCATCCATAACCGCTTCCAGGGCGCGAAGAGGATCGACCTCTGTCACGATAACGTTTGCGCCCATCCCGGATGCCCTCATGGCAAGACCCCTCGAACACCATCCGTACCCGCACACGACAAAGGTAGAACCCGCTATCAGCCGGTTGGTTGCCCGTATGATTCCATCCAGGGTGCTCTGTCCCGTGCCGTACCGGTTGTCGAACAGGTGCTTTGTGTCCGCGTCATTCACCGCTATCAGAGGAAAACGCAGGACCCCTTCATTTGCCATGGATTTCAGACGGATTACACCGGTGGTTGTCTCCTCCGTTCCCCCAATAATATCTTCTATCAGATCCGGGCGGTTTGCATGTATCGTCGATACGAGATCGGCACCATCATCCATCGTTATCGCCGGCCGTGTATCCAGAACCGAGTTTATGTGACGATAATAGGTATCGGTATCCTCCGCGTTGATGGCATGGACCGCAATATCCTGATATTTTACCAGATAGGCGGCGACATAGTCCTGCGTGCTCAGGGGATTCGACGCGCACAGGGAAAGCTCGGCTCCCCCGGCCTTTAGCGTCTCCATGAGGCTGGCCGTCTCTGTCGTGACATGGAGACATGCCCCCAACCTGATGCCCTTCAGCGGCTTTTCCTCTGCAAATCGCTTCTTGATGCTGTTCAGGACCGGCATGCTCTTATTCGCCCAGTCAACACTCGATTTCCCCTCGTCCGCCAGTTGTATGTCCTTGATATCGTAATCCATTGTTTCTCCTAAATGTTCTTTCTCGCATCCCTATACGAAAGATATATACCGATGCCCGTCTCCACAAAAGCCATGGGAATCAACCGTTCTGGATGCAGGGCTTCGGCTCTTGATTCCTACTCTTTATCCCCTGCCTCTTTCTTCAGCTTCTCCGTCATATCCGTTTTTTCCCACGGATACTGGTCCATGAACAGGGTCTTTGATATCTTACGGTAGATATCTCCATTGAGCAGGTCGAAGTGCTCTATCATCCCCTTGGGGGTAAGATCAAAGACCTTTTCCACGATACCTGACAACTCTTCATCCGGGATACGACTCGTATTGAACGTGTTGACGTAGATGGACATCGGCTTCGCAACCCCTATGGCGTAGGCCAGCTGTACCGAACACCGGGTCGCAAGGCCTGCGGCCACAAGATTCTTGGCCACATAGCGCGCCCCGAATACGGCCGAACAGTCGACCTTCTCAGGCGACTTGTTCACCACCGCTCCCCCGCCAAGCTGCGCCCCGGGATATCCTCCATAGAGCTGGCAGACAAGTTTACGGCCGGTGACGCCGGAGTCGGCCGCGCTGCACGAGTGAACCGCCTGCCATTCGCCGGTGGGATTAAACAGGAATTCGGCCTTTTCGTTCACCCACTCCCCCAGGCTTTCAAAGGCTATCTTCTTCGCCGTCTCCTCGATCTCCTCATTTTCCGCCACATGGCGATAATCGATGGCGTTCGACATCAGGACCTTCGAAACATGCGTCGGCTTGCCGTTCTTATCATAGTTCACCGTCACCTGCCCCTTGCCATCGGGGGCAAATATGGGATTTCCGCAATCCTCAAAGGCCCGCATCATCCGGTTCACCAGGACATAGGTCAGGGGAAGCAATTCCGGGGTTTCATCACAGGCGTACCCATACATGATCCCCTGGTCTCCCGCACCGATCTCCTTATGTTTCCCCAGTTCGGCGCGTGTTCCCATATTGATATTGGGGGACTGAGGTATAATCGCGTTGAAGACGCCCAGCGAGTGGCCGTTCAGCCCCACCGCCGCGTCATTGTATCCCAGAGCCAACACCGTCTGGCGCAGGCTCTTCTCGATATCAATGTATATTCTCGTAGCGACCTCGCCGCCGACAATACAGAAGCCTTTCCCCAGGAATACCTCAAGACCACAATGAGGCATATTGTTTATATCCAATCCCGCCTTCTTTTCTTCATCCAGTATCCGTGCGATGATATCCGCAGCAATGGTATCGGCCACGATGTCAGGATGCCCCACCTTGACCCCTTCAGATGTTATCTGCATCTATTTCCCCCTTCTCGGGTATTATTTTCTGAACGTCTTCCGGCGAAACAATACCGCCCGATATGATAAGAGTGAATGCCTCCTCAACCGTCATATCAAGGCTGTTCGTGTCCGCCTCCGGCACCATGATGTAAAACCCCGACGTGGGGTTGGGCGTTGTGGGAACAAAGACATTCACACACTTCTGTGACGTCTTCGTTTGAACCTCTCCCCGGCTCACACCGGTAACAAACGCTATTGAGTACAAGCCCTTCCGTGGATATTCGATCAGAACCGCTTTTTTGAAGCTCTGCCCTTTATCTTTGAATACGGCATCAACAAGCTGTTTGAGTGCGTTATATATGCCCCTCACCAGAGGTATCTTACCCACCATCCTCTCGCCGAGGGAAACGAGCTTCTTGCCGAGATAGCTCTTCGTCACCAGACCGACGGTAAAGATAAGAATCAGTGTAATGATCACACCGAGGCCCGGTATATGAAAGGAGAGCAACTGATCGGGATGAAACCGGGCGGGAATAATTTTCACCAGGTTATCCATCATTCCGATGATGAGATGCAGGATATAGAGCGTCACCCCCACGGGAATAATGGCGGCTATTCCCGTCAGCAAAACACCTTCAATGCTTTTTCTGATCTTTTTTAACATCTTATCAAATGTTTACCTTCGAAGAACAGGAGGTCTTATATCAGAAAGCTTCCCCCACTGCAATAAAGAAGGCGGGGCACACGGCCCCGCCTGTCCCGGAGATTCCAGCCTATAGAAATCGCAAGATTATCTATACATGTTTTTTTATTTTGTTTTTATCACCAAGCAGTACGCACTTCGGTCTCCAGCCTTTTATTGAATCCTCGTCAACCTGCACGTAACTCGCTATAATAATAAGATCATTTCTCGAAGCCTTTCGTGCCGCGGCCCCGTTCAGGCAGATAACGCCGGATCCTCGGGGACCCTTGATCACATAGGTGGAAAATCTCTCGCCGTTTGACACATTGTATATGTCAACCTGTTCATACGGGAGGAGATCAGCCGCATCCATAAGATCCTTGTCAATGGTTATGCTTCCCTCGTAGTGGAGATCGGCATCGGTAACAGTAGCCCTGTGAAGTTTTGATTTCAGCATCGTTCTCTGCATCGTTTCACCTGCCTAAATAGTTTCTCCAAACACATAATTATCTATAAGCCGCGGCGTGCCTACCCAGACAGCCAGGGCCAGTACAGATCTTTTCCCTTCAACGGATTCGACATCCACCATGGTCTCGACATCACAGATCTTGACATAATCGATTTTGGCACCCGGATGTCCCTCAATAAATCCTTTCACCTCTTGTAGTATCATGCCGGCATCCCGTTCCCCCCGGTCATACAGGTCCGCGGCATGTCTGAGTGAACGGCTCAGGCTCAGTGCGGCCTCCCGCTCACCCTCTTTCAGATATGCGTTCCGGGAGCTCATGGCGAGGCCATCCGATTCCCTGACCGTCGGGATTCCGATAACCTCAATATCCATGTTGAGGTCGGCCACCATTCTCTTTATCACGGTCAGTTGCTGAAAATCTTTTCTTCCAAAGACAGTTACATGGGGTTTGACGATATTGAACAGCTTTGCGCAGACGGTTGCCACTCCCCTGAAATGGGTGGGCCTGGCCAAGCCGCAGAGATTTGTGGTTATATCTTCAACGTTTACGTAGGTATGGTAATTTTCAGGATACATCTGTGGGTTCGAAGGATAGAAGATAACGTCCACGCCGACATCCCTGGAAAGCCGTTCATCCCTCTCAAAATCTCGGGGATACTTGTCCAGATCTTCACCCGGGCCGAACTGCGTGGGGTTCACATATATGCTGGTAACTAGACAGTCCCCCCGCTTCTTCCCTTCTTCCATCAGTCTCAGATGTCCGTCATGGAGATATCCCATGGTAGGAACAAAGGCAATCCTTTTGCCCTGGAGCCTGAGAGCCTCTGAAAAGGCCTGCATGTCGCGCACTGTCGTAATAATTTTCATACGTACAGTATTTCCCCCACAAAAAAAGCCTCTCCGCTCTGAAACGGGAGGCCTTGAAATCGCGCGCTATGCTGCCTTGGCTCTCTTCCGTCCCAGTCCATAAGCTATGGATCCAAGCGGACGATCTGCCTCTACCAGAAGCCTGTTACCCTGTCAAGGAATTTATGTATAAAAATTCACTTTACACACTGCAGAAAGTTTATCTTTACAATAGCACACACATTCCTGTAAAAGATCAATGCACTATGGCTCTGTGCTTTCGGGTAAGTTATTTGCCAAACCGGCTATTGACAAAACGACGGAAGCAACTATTATAATAAGAAGATACACGAAGGCTTTAAGGGGTCCGGGTACAATTCCCATATTATAATAAATTAGCTGCAATCGAGAGGGTAAATAGATGTCAGCTCTATATGTATGCAAGAATACAGGTGAGTTCATTACGGAACCGTGTCAGGATACGGTCTGCGAATGGTGGTTAAAGAATGAGACGTTCTGCAACTGTACCTGGGTTGCCTGCAACTATGGCCCCTTCACACTTGAGGAAGTCGGCGAGATGATGGGCGTTACCAGGGAACGGATACGACAGATAGAGGCGAAGGCCCTTAAAAAACTGCAACACAAAAAGAGAAAGGATCAGTTGATCGACTTCGCGGCAATGAAAGGCCTAAACTAGCCCCGATAAACGGGATAAGTCCCACTAAAGGGGATAAGTGCGATAACGAAGTTGCTTTCTACGAGAAAGTAACTTCTATCTTACTAATGCGTTAACGAAATTATTCCCTGCGAAAAAACTGCAGAAAATAACTTCTAACTTACTAATAGCCTACACCTTTTTTCTCGACTTGAGATTGTCAAGAAATTTTCTCATGTGATCACGTATCTCCGCCCTTGAAAAAAGGAGGGCAGAGACCTCAAATTCGTATTCCAGCGCCGCATTTTTATCGAGACGCGGGACGATGTCGGATATCTTTTTTACCGCCTCGACAGCCCGGGCAGGCCTCTGAGAGATTTCACCCGCAACCGACCGCGCATTCTCCATGAACGTATCCGGAGGAGAGACCTTGTTCACAAGACCGATCCGGAGGGCTTCCTGTGCTCCGATAGGTTCGCCCAGCATGGTAATCTCTTTTGCCTTGGCGGTTCCGACCATCCGCCTGAGAGGGTCAAATAAAGGATTAAGACCAAACTTCAGTTCCGGATGCCCGAATATTGCCGTTTCTGAGGCAATAACGATATCGCATACGGTGACCAAATTGAATCCCCCCCCAAGAGCTATACCGCTCACCGCGGCAATAACGGGTTTTTTGAATGCGTAGATCTTCTGAAGGCTCTCGATCATGACCTTCGAATAGTTCTCAAACTCTCTGTTTTCCAGGGTTGCCATTTCCTCAAGATCAATACCGGCGGAAAACAC
>JAFCZZ010000101.1 GCA_019314085.1 Deltaproteobacteria bacterium
TTTTCAGCGCTTTCGATGCCTCCGCCAGGTCGACTCCCTTGTCGAGTGCTTCGAGAACCCCCTGATCCCCCGATTCCAGTCCGATCTTCAGCATGACACACCCCGAACGTTTCAAATTCCTGCAAAAACCGGGATCGGTGAGATGCCGGGTTATCCGGGCGAATCCATACCAGGGGATGCCGAGAAGATTGTCCGCTATCGCCGAAAGGAGTGCCGGGCTCATTGCGTTGTCGAGAAAGTGTATCAGGGAGGGGTTTTTGCTCCCGGCGAGATGTTTGATATCGGAGAGCGCCTCATGCACCGGAGTGTGCGCGTAGCTGTTTCCCTCGGCCTTCTCCGGGCAGAAGGTGCACCGGTTCCAGTAGCAACCGCTCGACGCGCTGTAGGGGAGGACAAAACCCGGTGACAGATAAGGGGTCTCATGAAAGGGTGTGTAGTCCGGCATTGTATACCCGTTTGAAGGAGAGATGCCGAAGATGCCGAGAAGAGGAGTTTCTCCCGGCCCCGCGATCATATCGTCGATAAGGCCGCCGAAGGGGTTGTCCCAGTCCGGATTGCTGAGCCACGACGTTACCAGACCTCCCCCCAGGACGAGTCTCGTACCCGGGCAGAGCCTGCGTATCAGGCCGATCAGGGAGAAGGTGGGCAGGGTTTGGCTCAGATAGTTCAGCGAAAGCCCGACGACGGAGGGCTGATCAGCCTCGAAGAGGTTCGTCAGACGCTCTTTGAAATAGGGATAAAAGGGGCTTTTCTCCGGCTCATCGGCGGCCCTGATGAGATCGGCGCTGCTCAGAGGGGAGAGGGCGCTGTCCTGGTAATTTGCCAGACTGAGCTGTACGCCGCGAGGGCGTGCCGCCCGGTCAAGGACGCGGTTGATGTCCCTCACCGCCCGGCTGTAACGGTTCGTTTCTCTGTAGAGATCCATGTGCAGGAGCCCCGACAGGTTCGAGTCCAGGTGCCGCACCGCCCGCTTTGACCACGTGTCCTGTGCCAGGGCGGGGGCCTCCAGGAGATTCATCAGGCCTTCGAGATTGGCATCCAGGACGCGGCACGTAACCCCGTGCCCCCTCAGCGCCCCCAGGAGCCGTGCGATCCCAGCGGGCGGTTCGCAGGGCCGTACGACGGGGGGATTAATCAGAAGCATCGTGCCGACTTTCACCGTTCGTCCATCCTCCATCATCGTGCCCTTCCCGCCAAGTCTATCCCTCGGCCCGTCCGGCTATAACGTTGTAAAGCCAGGCGAAGATTGCCCCCCCGATCGCTCCGTCTGCCAGCGCCCAGACAAGGCCGATGAGACTGCCGGCAGGAGAGATGGAGTACCCTCGGTACAGGCTTGCGATGAAGGTGGGATCGCCCGACGCCCCATCGAAGGCGATGATCCACCAGGTCAGAAGAAAGAGAGCGAATCCCCAGACCAGTCCGCACGTTAGTGCGAACGCCTTTACATTAAGTTTCATGGTGACACCCCCTTGTTGTTGTGGTTGATCCCCCGCCGCACCAGAGCGCAGCGCCGATACCGCCCTTTCTATACGTTTTTGGTCCCTCTCGCCTTCCGGAGGGTTTCCCAGAAGGGCTTGTGGAGGAAGCTTTTCTCCCCCAGGCCGCAAAGCTGTTCGTACATCGGCCGGGTGACCGTGAAGGCGAGCAGCTCCGGGTCCAGATACTGGCGCATCGCGATATCCGTCGCGCCGATGATTGCCTGAGCGGCATCCAGGTCATCGAAGGGTGCCACCAGCTGTGAACACCCCGATCCGAACGGTGCGATCACCGGGGTAGGGTCGCCCGGCGTGCTGTAGTACTGGGAGCCTATCATGAGCAGACTTAGCTGGTCGGGATTGACCAGGAAGGTCACGCTTCTCAGATACTGATACTGATCCGCGCGCAGCGGGCCGATGAAGAGGTGGGGGTGCTGTTGTTTGTACCCCTGGCGGTGGTCCAGCCACTGGCTCATCAGGGCATGTGACGCCTTCAACCCTTCTTCATCCACGAGGAAGCTGACAAGATCCTCCCGCGACCGCGTCTTCTCGCCGCACAGCCAGTGCCCGGCCCCGTCGCAGCCGAAGGTCTCCTTCGTCAGATGCAGGGTTTTCCCGCGGAGCCACTGCCGGTAGAAGGCGAACACACACACGTGTGTGCCCGGTTTCGGTCCCACCAGCGGCTCGAACGGGTGGATGTCGGGCGCGTCGTAGAATCCTATCAGGGGTATTTCCAGCCCCATCCTTTCAAGCAGGTGTGTCGCATCAGGTTGCATAGTCGTTTCCTCTTTGTATCGGTGTCGGAGGTATTAGAGGTTGTCTTCTTCCTCGAGGGAAAGTTCCAGGAGCGGGACGGGCTGAACGGCGCTCCCTGCGATCCCCCTGACTGAACTGTACATGTGGGTTGTATTCAGGAGGACCTTTTCGATCTGCTTTTCCCTCTTCTTCCAGATGCCCTGCATGGCCCTTTTTTCCGACTCCAGATCCGTGCGCATCTGCGTGAAGCCTTCGACGATGGCCTCCACCTGGAGCCTGAATTCGTTACCCGTCAGGTAGTCATAGATCATCCCCATCTTGTCGCCCTTGTTCTCCTGGGTCGCCACGGCATTGCTGAGCCTGATCACAGATTCCCTCAGAACGACGCACAGCCCCCGGAATTCCTCGAAGGAGCAGATCCATATCCCGTCTCTGAGGCCCATCCGTTCCATGTCGGCCGGCATCGACTCGGTAACCAGGACACCGATATCGGTGCCCCGTTCCCGGATATCGGCCTTGAATTTTTCTATCCAGCCGTCCTGAAACCCTTTGGTCCGCTTGCTTTCGTAGTAGATCGTTCCGCAGTTCTGCCGTGTCCGCGTGTTGACGATCTGCACGCAGTCGGCGCCTCGCGCCCCCTTCTTCACCTCTTCGATGGTGTCTAGGGGGAAGGCGGCGCACAGGCATTCCTCGATGGCCAGTTCCTGCACCTCGCCCTGGAGTTGCATGGACCCTTGCTCGGCCTTCCGCTGTGCCTCTTTGAGCTTTTCGTTCAATTGCGCGATGACCTTCCCTCTCTCGGAGAGCTTCATCTGGGACTTCTGCTCCTCGTTCTTCCGGATATTCTCCCGCTCCGCGCTGAGCATCTCACTGAACTTTTTCTCGGATTCGGCCTTGATCGCTCCCTCCTGTTCACTATTCTCCCGTTTCAGCCGCTCAATCTCCGCTTTTGCCCGATTGAATTCCTTCAGTTGGTCGGACTTCTGCTTGAGCTCCTCCTGCAGGGATTCAAGACGTCCCGACTGCTCTTCCTCCATCCGGGCCCGGATCTCAGCCTGCAGCCGCTTTTCTTCCTCCTTCAGGCGTGCCCTGATTGTCTCCGCGACCGTTTCCTCCTGCCGCTTCTTTTCATCTTCGAAGGTCACCCGTTCTTTGCTAAGGGAATCCCGTTCTCCCTGGTACCTGTTTTTTTCGGCGGCCAGCTCGTCCTGGTATTTTTTCTTCAACTCCTCGTCGACCTGGTGATACAGGATATCATTCACGTCGATCTGGTGGCCGCAGTTGGGACACTTGATCTTATTCGGCTGCTGATCCATTACTTTTCCCCTTTATGTGGTTTGTATGTGCCGACAGGACTTGATCACTCATGGTATGTCTTTTACCACACCATAGGTGAACTGCACCGAAAGCATACGAAACTTTCTCTGAATTATCAATGATGATTATACCTTCCGTAGCCGAGCGAACAGAAAGCTTGCAAAATTCCTGTAAACGGAATACCTATCGGATACACGCGGAGACTTTACCAGACGGAGTTGTATGTATGGCGGACAATGAAACAACAGATATGACGCTCTTCGTCAGGACGTCGGAGGAGGATATCACCGGTTGGGACAGGCGGAAGATTGTCGATGCCCTGATCCGTGAGGCCGACGTGGACCTTGATACGGCGGAGGAGATCAGCAGGGAGGTGGCAGCCCGGATCGCCTCGTCGGGGATCGATATCCTGACCTCATCGCTGATACGGGAACTGGTGAATGCGCGGCTGATCGAGCGGGGGATGAAGAAGGCGACGAAGCTGCACGCCCGTGTGGGTTTTCCCCTCTATGATGTGAGTCGGTTGATCCTGTACCGCAACAAGGAAAATGCCAATATCCCTCACAGCCCCGAAGGGACGAACCTGACCCTGGCCCAGGGGATCAAGAAGGAGTTTGCCATCCTCAGCGTTTTTTCGGAGGATGTCGGATATGCCCATATGGGGGGGGACGTCCATATCCATAACCTGGGGTATGTGGACCGGCTCTATTGCTCCTGCCAGTCCCTTGAATACATAAAGAAGTTCGGGCTGAATCTCCCCAATGCCCTTGCCGTCGCGGTCCCTGCCAGGCACGCGGAGGTGCTCCTGTCGCACATGGTGCGGTTCGCCGCCGCCCTTCAGGGGAACGTTGCCGGGGCCATCGGATGGGATGCCGTCAACCTTTTCTTTGCCCCCTATCTGGAGGAGATGACCGACCGGGAGGTTATGCAGCTGGCGCAGAGGCTCATCTATGAATTCGCCCAGCAGGCCGTCGGGAGAGGTGGGCAGACGATTTTTACCGATGTACACCTCTACTGGGATGTCCCTCGTCATTTCAAGGATGTTCCCGCCATTGGCCCCGGAGGGAAGTATACGGGTAAGGTGTACGGCCAGTATGAGAAGGGGGCACAGCGCTTTATCCGGGCCCTCTTCGAGGCATTCAGGAAGGGAGACGCCGCGGGGCGTCCCTTTGTCTTTCCCCGTCCCTTTGTGCATATAACGGAGCGGTTCTTTCAGACCCCCGGCCACGAAGAGTTTCTGAATTTTGTCTGCGATGTGGCCGCCGAGAAGGGGAATCCCCACTTTATCTTCGACAGGGGGGACACCCTCAATATGTCCGAGTGCTGCAATCTGGACATGAATGGTGCGGAAGAGACGGCCGATGCCCGTGAGCCGTGGAAGATGCGTTATTTTGGCATCCAGAACGTATCGATAAACCTCCCCCGCCTGGGATACAAGGCAGAGAAAGATGACAAGAGGCTCTTTTCCATGATTGACGACATCATGAGTCTCGCCGCGAAGGCCCACCTGCAGAAGAGGGTTTTTATCGAAGGACTTCTGTCCCATGGTAATGAGGGCCCGCTCTCCCTCCTGACCATGGGATACGACGGCACGCCGTACCTGAGGATGAACCGGTGTGTATACCTTATGGGGATGATCGGTCTCAATGAACTGGTATGGGCGCATACGGGGAGTCAGCTCCATGAATCGGAGGCCGCCCGCACCTTTGGGCGCGACGTTGTCCGGCATATGAGAGAGGTTGCCGATACCTTGACGGAGGAACACGGGATGCGCTTCATCCTCCAGCAGTCCCCGGCAGAGAGCACTCCCTACCGTCTGGCCCGTCTGGACCTGAAACACTTCTCTCCGACGGCGGGACACTTTGTGAGGGGCGACATATCGAAGGGGGATATCTACTATACCAACTCGACGCTTCTCGCGGCAGCATCGCCCACGGATCCCTTCGAACGAGCGGCGTTTGAGGGCGCTCTCCACCCCTTCATGGAGGGGAATGCCTCGACCTACATATGGCTTGGCGGCACAAGGCCGGATCCGAAGGTCCTTGCCGCCTTTGTCAGAAAGGTCTTCCGGGAGACCGAAAACCAGCATCTGGTCTTCTCGCCCGAGTTTACCACCTGTCTGGAGTGCAATACGACGTCTCATGGCATCACGGAGACCTGTCCCTTGTGCGGTTCGGATAATGTGGAGGGGATTACCCGGGGCGCGGGGTACTTTTCCCGGATGTCGAACTGGAACAGGGGAAAACTGGCGGAACTGAGGGACCGAAAGAATCAGGGGATTGTTTTCGGCGGTTTTTCGGGGACGGAAAAAAATCGGCACAGACAATAACTTTTCTTGACAGTGCGCCTCGCCTAGGATATAGATCCCACATTAAGGAAGAGAAGATGGAAAAGATCAAAACCGCAAACATCCAGATCGTAATCGTAATTATAGGCATCCTTATAATTGCCTCCTCTACATACGGGGGCTGGGTGATGGTTTGATCTTGTACATATAATTGACACTGAAACCGTTGCCGGCCCTGGCAGAACTGACTGGGGCACAAATACTGATACAATCATTTATGGCAGAGGGAGTCGATACCATTTTCGGATATCCCGGCGGCTCGGTTCTCGATATCTATGACGAGCTGTACAAGTCTTCGATCAAACATATCCTGGTTCGTCACGAACAGGGCGCGGCCCACGCGGCCGACGGGTATGCCCGGTCATCGGGGAAGGTGGGGGTGTGTCTCGTGACCTCGGGTCCCGGTGCCACCAATACGGTGACAGGTATTGCCACGGCGTACATGGATTCGATACCGATGGTTATCGTGACGGGACAGGTCCCGACCCCCTTTATCGGGACCGATGCCTTTCAGGAGGCGGATATAACCGGGATTACGCGGCCCTGTACGAAACACAATTTTCTGGTGAGACGTGTCGATGATCTGGTCAACACGCTACGGGAGGCATTCTATATCGCCCGTTCAGGTCGTCCAGGTCCCGTTCTTGTCGATCTTCCGAAGGATGTCATGCAGGCGACGACGGAGTACCGGGAGATGACCTCTCTTAGTCCGGGGGTCGCGGAACCGCTCTATCTCCCCGATGCCGGGCAGCTCACCGAAACCCTTGCCCTGATCAAGAAGGCCAAAAAGCCCGTTCTTCTTATAGGAGGCGGCATTATCCACGGCCGGGCGACGGCCGAGCTGGTCGAATTTGCCCGCAAGGTCAACATACCCGTTACCTCGACTCTCATGGGGCTTGGGGCCTTTCCCGGCACCGATCCCCTGTGGCTGGGAATGCTCGGTATGCACGGTACCTACTACGCGAATATGGCCATCAGCGACTGTGACCTCCTCATCACTCTGGGGGTACGGTTTTCCGATCGCGTGACCGGCAGGCTTGCCACCTTTGCCTCAAACGCGACCATCGTGCAGATCGATATCGATGCGGCCTCAATAAACAAGAATGTCCTCGTTCACATACCGATTGTCGGCGATTGCAAATCTTCTCTGATCCAGTTGAACGCCATGCTGGACAATAACGGTCTTGATCAGATCCGTGAGGGGCGCAAGGACTGGCTCGTTCAGACAGAGGGATGGAAGACCAAGGAGCCCATGGCCTACTGCCAGGGCGATATGATCAAGCCGCAGTGTGTCATCGAGACGCTCTATAAACTCACGAAGGGAAATGCCATCGTGGCAACCGAGGTGGGGCAGAACCAGATGTGGACGGCACAGTTTTTCCGGTTCAATGAGCCGAACACCTTTCTCACGTCGGGAGGTCTCGGAACGATGGGCTACGGCCTGCCTGCCGCCATCGGTGCCCAGGTTGCCTTCCCCGACAAACTGGTCGTGGACATCGCCGGAGACGGAAGCATCCAGATGAATAGCCAGGAGCTTGCCACGGCCGTTAACTACAACCTCCCCGTGAAGGTGGTGATCCTCAATAACGGCTATCTCGGGATGGTACGCCAGTGGCAGGAACTCTTCTACGAGAAACGGTATTCACACACCGACATCGGCGGCCAGGGCCCCGATTTCGTAAAACTTGCCGAGGCTTATGGCGCCCTGGGCCTGAGGGCCATGAAGCCGGAAGAGGTGGAGGCTACCCTTGTCCGGGGACTGAAGGCGCCCGGACCGGTGGTAATGGATTTTGTGGTTGAGGGCGAAGAGGGAGTCTATCCCATGGTGAATCCCGGCGCGTCACTGAACGACATGAAGCTGAGCGGCGGTATAGGAATGTAACGGGGACGTGTTTGAGGGAATTCTTCTCGGGTAGAGGACCTCGGGAACGATAACAGGAGAAAGGATTGAGTCATGGAGGTAAAGGAGCATACGATTTCACTTCTGGTGAACAACAAACCGGATGTGCTTGCACGAATCGCGGGAACGTTCAGCGGGCGCGGGTATAATATTGAGAATATCAGCGCCAACGTGACGCTGGACCCCAAAATTACGAAGATAAACATCGTCACGGTGGGGAATTCTGCGACGATTGTCCAGATTGAGAAGCAGCTCAAGAAGCTGGTGGATGTCATCGATGCGTTCCACGTGAAGAGCCGATCGGCGGTTCAGAGGGAGCTGATCCTTGTACGCGTGGAGGTGTCCCAGGGAGACCGGGGGGGGATCATTAAGGCCATCGAAGAATTTGGCTGCAGGGTTCTGAAGGAAGGGTCTGGTTATTTCATACTCGAGCTGACGGGGAGCAAGGAAGAGGTCGATCAGGCGTTGACCTATCTCGAAACCCTTGGTATGAAAAACATGAGCAGGTCTGGTCGAGTGGTCTTATAATGTAATATAACATTTTCATATAACAGAAGGAGAAAAGAGATGTCGAAGATGAATATTGGCGGTGTGGTGGAAGAGGTGATCACGGATGAAGAATTTACACTGGAGAAGGCCCGTGAGGTCCTGAAGGACGAGACCATAGCCATCCTCGGGTATGGCGTGCAGGGTCCGGGCCAGGGGCTCAACATGCTCGATAACGGGTTCAAGGTGATCATCGGACAGCGTGAGAGCGAAAAGGAGTACTGGGACAAGGCTATTGCCGACGGATTCGTCCCCGGCGAGACCCTCTTCTCGATCGAAGAGGCGACAAAACGTGGGACGATCGTTATGATGCTCCTCTCCGATGCGGGGCAGAAGATGGTATGGCCCGTGATCAAACCGCACATGACCGAGGGGAAGGCCCTCTATTTCTCACACGGTTTTTCCATCGTCTATAAGGAACAGACCGGTATCATTCCGCCCGAGAATATCGACGTTATCCTGGTTGCCCCCAAGGGCTCGGGGCTGACGGTCCGGAGAAACTTTCTCGACGGGAGCGGGATCAATTCCAGCATGGCCGTGTTCCAGGACTATACGGGACGCGCCTACGACCGAACCTGTGCGATTGGTATCGCCGTCGGTTCGGGATATCTCTTCCCCACGACCTTCCAGAACGAGGTCTACAGCGACCTGACAGGCGAGCGGGGTGTCCTGATGGGATGCCTGGCTGGTGTTATGGAGGCCCAGTACGAGTGCCTCCGAAAGAATGGTCACGACCCCAGTGAGGCATTCAACGAGACGGTGGAAGAACTGACCCAGAGCCTGATCCGTCTGGTCGCGGAGAACGGGATGGACTGGATGTACGCCAACTGCAGTACCACGGCGCAGCGCGGAGCCCTCGACTGGAAGGGCAAGTTCCGCGAGGCCGTCGCCCCCGTCTTCGATGACCTGTATGAGAGCGTGAAGTCTGGGAAGGAGACGCAGATTGTCCTCGACGTGAACAGCGCCCCCGATTACCGCGAAAAGCTTCAGGTAGAACTGGACGCGATCAAGAATATGGAGATGTGGCGGGCCGGAGCGGTCCTGCGCGAGCTCAGACCTGAGAGGCGGAAGAAGAAATAGCGATTCGGAAGAGAAGGGGGAACACATGAGAAGCGATCTGATGACAAAGGGGTTGGAACGCGCCCCCCACAGGTCATTATACAAGGCGATGGGGTATACGGACGAAGAACTGTCCAGGCCGATGATCGGCGTGGTGAACTCGGCCAATGAGATCATCCCCGGTCACGTTCATCTCAATACGATTACGGAGGATGTCAAGGCGGGGATTCGGATGGCGGGAGGGACCCCTGTTACCTTCCCCACGATCGGGGTATGTGACGGGATCGCCATGGGGCACGCCGGGATGAAGTATTCCCTGGCGAGCCGCGAACTGATAGCCGATTCCATCGAGATCATGGCGACGGCCCATCCCTTTGACGGGCTGGTCCTGGTCACCAACTGCGACAAAATCGTGCCGGGGATGCTCATGGCGGCGCTTCGCCTCAATATTTCCGCGATCGTTATCAGCGGCGGACCGATGATGGCCGGTACCCATGACGGCAAAAGCGTGGACTTGATAAATGTTTTTGAAGGGGTAGGGAAGGTCAAGTCAGGTACGATGACCCAGAAGTCCCTCGATGAACTGTGTGACGGAGGCACTGGGGCTGGGTCTGCCCGGAAATGGGACCATTCCCGCCATTACCGCCGCGCGCAGGCGACTCGCCAAGAAGGCGGGGATGCAGGTCATGGAGCTTGTCAAGAAGGATATCAAGCCCCGCGATATCGCGACGCTCAAGGCCTTCGAGAACGCCATTGCCGTCGATATGGCCCTGGGATGCTCGACCAACACGGTCCTCCACATCCCGGCGATCGCTCACGAGGCGGGGATTACCCTCGATCTCGATCTTTTCAACGCCATCAGCCAGAAGACGGCAAATATCTGCTGTCTGAGTCCCGCCGGGCCTCATTATCTTCAGGACCTTGATAGTGCTGGGGGCATTCAGGCCGTGATGAAGGAGATCGGAGAGTTGGGGGTTATTAACTTCGATTCCCTGACGGTTACGGGAAAGACGGTGAAAAAGAATCTCAAAGAGGTGTTTGTAAAGAACAGGAACATTATCAGATCGGTGAAAGACCCCTACGGCAAAGAGGGTGGAATAGCCATCCTGCGCGGGAACCTGGCTCCAGAAGGCGGCGTGGTCAAACAGTCAGCCGTATCCCCCGATATGATGGTCAACGAGGGGCGTGCCCGCGTCTTTGATTCGGAGGATGATGCCATCAAGGCGATCCTCGGAGGAAAGATTAAGGGAGGAGATGTCGTCGTGATCCGCTATGAAGGGCCCAAGGGAGGACCCGGGATGCGCGAGATGCTCGCGCCGACCTCTGCCATTGTGGGTATGGGGCTCGACAAATCCGTTGTCCTCTTGACGGACGGAAGGTTCAGTGGCGGGACCCGTGGCGCCGCCATCGGGCATATATCCCCAGAAGCGGCCGAGGGGGGACCCATCGGCCTTGTCAAGGAGGGGGACATTATCACCATCGATATCCCGAACAAAATGATTGAGCTGAAGGTCGACGAGCAGGAACTGGCGGAGCGGAGAAAGGGCTTTGTCCCGAAGGAGCCGCTTATCAAGACAGGCTACCTCGCGCGGTACGCGAAGATGGTCACATCGGCCAGTACGGGCGCGATCTTCAAAGACTGATATCTTAACAGAGAACAAGGCTGTTCAAAAAACCTTCCCCTTGGGGAAGGTTTTTTTGTTCCTCATTTCCCATCAGGATTAAGTGAGTGACTTTCGACTACTTCAGTAAGATGTTGGTATTGATATAGAGATCCACTTAATCAGCGCTTGATGAACCAACCCGAAAAGAGGGCATATAGATACAACCACTCCCCGCTGATTCCATATACCGGTTTTTTCATATGATAACCATCAGCGTCGTGTCAGTCACGACCCATACGCTATCCCAGTATTCCCGGAAAGACGCCTCCCGCAATCGCTGCGCCGATGGCCGTCTTTGTCGCCAGGCCCCAGTCAACCATGTCAATACACGCTCCTCTCATCCGGACAAGCCGGGACCACCAACCTTCACAATAATCTCAATAATGTTCCCCGGCATGGGGGCTGATATCTCTATGCTCATCTTCGTTCCTCCTGATAATTTTGATTGATGTAATTGCCGACATTTTCTCTCTGACTCTTATGTGTATATCTGCTCACACAGATAACCCCGGCTAAAGCCGGGGCTATCTGTGCATTACATATGAAGATTATCCTGAAAACTTGTGTCGATTTATTATCACTGCTTCGTCGGCCAACCCGAAAGGAGGTGCTTTCCAATACCCTTTTCTTTTGAATCGCGTATAATCCCAAGAACTTTTATAAGATAATCACGTGTTTCAGCAGGATGGATGACGTCTTGAATTCCGTACGTGTTCGCTGCCGGGAAAGGGGATGAGTCAGCCATCATTTCTCCAACCAACTTTCTCCGCTCTTCCTCGGGAAGATTGCCGAGCACAATATCGGCACCAATCTCCGGGTCCATAAAGCTGATTTCAGCGGTTGGCCAGGCCACCATAAAGTCGGTGCCGGTGCCGGCCGCGCACATATTGACCAGTGCCTGCCCGTACCCCTTGCGTATCAACACGGTAATCTTTGGAACGGTCACCTGGAAGAGCGCTTGCAGGTTATTTGTGACCCGCGCACCTACTCTCTTGAGTTCCGCTCCTTTGCCGGTAAGATGTCCGGGTGTATCAACAAAAAATATCAGCGGTATATTGAAAGAATCACAATGGCACATGAAGCTGGTTGATTTCTCCAGAGCATCCGTGTCCGTTGCACCGGCATTGACGATGGGGTTACTCGCAATAAGCCCGACGGTCTCGCCACCGATCCGTGCAAGACAGGTAATGAGCATCGCTCCGAAATTCGGTTTGAATTCCAGGTATTCCCCACCGTCGACGACACACTCGATAATTTTGTGCATATCGTAGGAACGCCGTCGCCGTTCAGGCATGATATCGAGGATCTTTTCCATCCGTTCTTCGGAACCCGGCGGTATGGGTCGCGTGGGTGGCAGTTCGCGGTTGTTGGACGGCATGTAATCTAGATACTTCCTGATAATTAGGAGACAATCGTTATCATCTTCCGCAATCTGGTCGGCCATCCCGGTGCTCTCGGCATGAATTTTCCATCCCCCCATTTCTTCGGCAGTGTACTGCTGGCCGATTGCCCTCGTCAGCGCCCGGGGACCGGAAACCGAAATCGAGGCTCCCTTTACCATAAGGGTGAAATCGGCAAGAACGGCCTGCCAGTCGGGGACACCGTGGCAGTCACCCATCGCGGCCATCACATAGGGTACCTGCCTGAGGTGACTGTACCCGAAACGGGCCGAATCATCTCCCACACCATGGAGTAGGATCCTTCCCGAGTCTTGAATATCGGGAATTCGCTGTCCTCCGGCCTCGCCAAGCCAGATCATGGGCATGCCGTATTCATAGAGCTGTCTCTTAAAGATACCCATCTTTTTATTATTAATCATGGCGCTCGATCCGGCCAGGACGGTAAAGTCATTCGCAAATATCCCGACTCTTCTGCCATTGATGCACCCGTATCCGAGAATCAGGCCATCGGCCGGGGTCTTCTCCTCCATGCCGGGGATGTCGGATGTACATAATGCACCAAGCTCGAGAAAGGATCCCTCATCGAGTAATTTTTCCACTCGTTCACGCGCCGTCAGCCTGCCTTTATCGTGCTGTTTCTTGATTTTTTCAGGACCACCTTGGGCGCGGGACTTATCCTTTTTCAACATCATTTCCTGAATCAACTCTTCAAATGGCATTGTTCATCCTCTCATATACCGCATTTATAGACCGAGATAGCTTCTTCTGACTATCTCATTTGCAAGAAGTTCGTCCGGGTCACCTTCGGCCATAATTTGACCCTGTGACATGACATAATTTCTTTTCGCCAAATCAAAGGCAAAACCGATATCCTGCTCAGTTAATAACACTGTAATACCTAAATCATGAACATTTTTTATACGTTCAAACATGTCTTCCTTAACCTTTGGCGCCAGCCCAACGGATGGCTCATCGACCATCAGCAATCTGGCCTGGGACATTAAGGAACGCCCAATGGCCAACATTGTTCTTTCACCACCCGATATAGTCCCTGATATCTGATTTTGCCTGTCCTTGAGTACCGGGAATAACGTATAGACTTTCTCAAGATTTTCATTGGTGACCTTTTTATCTTTACAGAGATGAGCACCTACAATGAGATTTTCCTTAACTGTCATTTCACGAAATGGTCTCCCTCGTTCCGGAGTTAAAATCAATCCTCTTCGAACAATCTCTGCAGCAGGCAGATGACTTATTTCTTCTCCATCAAATTTAACGCTTCCCTCGATCGTGATTTTTCCTCCGACAGTGCCTCGCGAAATCTCTTTTTCCCAACTAACCAGTCCCGATATGGAACGGAGCAGGGTTGTCTTTCCCGCACCATTCGGGCCAACAAGAGAAACTACCTCACCTGCGTTTACATGAAGGTTTACATTATTAAGAATCATCGCTTTATCATAGAGAACCGTAAGATTGCTTATCTCAAGAAACAATTTTCCTTACCCCCTTCCCGATGTAGGCCTCAATGACAATTTTGTTGTTCACCACCTCTTCAGGAGACCCCGTCGCAATGATTTCTCCGAAATTAATAACAATAACTCTGTCAACAATCCTCATCAGCTCTGATAATTTGTGTTCGACAATCAACATTGCGGGTCCTTCGCTATGAAGCCTGCCGAACCGCCCGCCCTTGTGAAGCCTCCTGAGTGAATTGGCGATAAGTTTCGTTTCCGCCGGGTTAAGACCTCCAAAGGGTTCATCCAGCAACAGGATATCCGGTTCGGTTGCGATTGCCCGTGCAAGTTCAAGTCGTTTGAGATCTCCGTGAGACAGTATTGAAGCCTGTTCTAGAGCCTTGTCTGATATACCACAAAATTCCAATGCATCATTAGCTCTTAGCTCGGCCGTTTTTACCCACTCGCCTTTTCTCTTTGATCGAGGGCAAAGGCATGAAACCATCACATTCGCGATAACCGGCAGACGGCGAAAGGGCTTTACTACCTGAAAGGTGCTGGCCATTCCCATATTGACGGTTTTTGAAATCATTTGTCCGGTAATATCTGATCCTTTGAATCGAACCTTTCCCGATGTGGGGTTCAATATACCCATCAGCATACGGATAATTGTTGACTTGCCTGCCCCGTTTGGCCCTATGAGTCCGACCATTTCGTCACGCTGGATACAAAAGCTGACATCATTAACCGCCTTTAACCCACCATAGTCCTTAGTCAGTTTTTCGACCTCTAAAAAAGCTTCCCCCATTTAGTCCTCCTCAACCCTGATCTCTCTTCGAGAGACCTTTCCAACGTCCGTCTTCGGTATTTCGCCTGCAAAGTCAATGATCCTTGGTATTTTGTAGTAAGCCAGCTTATCTTTACAGTATTCAACGATATCTGACTCTGATACGCGTCCTCGTGCGTCACTTTCCAATACGATTACTGCCTTTACGTTCTGGCCGACTTTATCGTCAGGTACGCCCACGACACCCACTTCCTTAACATCGGGGCATTCTTTCAATACCTCTTCAACTTCTCGGGCAAAGACTTTAAGCCCCTTGTATTTGATGAGATCTCTTTTCCTGTCGTAGATATAGAAATACCCATCCGCTTCCATGTTGCCCAGATCACCTGTTCGCCACCACCTTCGTTCGTCTATGAACGATTCACATTCCTTCGTTGCCTCTGGGCTGTTCCAGT
>JAFCZZ010000102.1 GCA_019314085.1 Deltaproteobacteria bacterium
CGGGCCCGGAAAGGCAGTTTGCAGCGTTGAGAGCGTGCGTTGCAGCAGGGTCCAGCGCAAAGAGCTGACGGCGTTACGGGTCAGCACGCCAATGAGAAAGTTCATGACGGCTCCTTGGCCTCTTCAGGGTGGAGCTTGGTGCGCAACGCTCTCTGAATGGTGCGCATCTCGGCCAGCGTGCTCTCTAGCTCGCGCAACACCGGGTTCAATAGATCGTCTTCATGCAAAAGACGCTGCTGCGCGACGACCCGCGTCGCCCGGCCAATTCTTCCGCTGTCGTAGGTGTCGATGTCCAGACCGCTTGCCTCTTCGAACCGCTGCACTCGAGTGTGCAAATACTTCAGCTCCTGCCGAACGCGGTCGAGCGCTGGGGCGCCGTCGGCCACGCCGCGCTCGTACTCCTGGTTTGGGACCTCATTTTCTGACTGCTCGGAGAGCATCCTGCCGGGCGGTGCGCATCGCCTGCTCGACAGCCCCGCCCATGCGGCGCCCCAAAGAAGCCACAAACCCAAGGTCGAGCGGCTTTGCCGCCAGCTCGGGAGCCTGGCGCTTGGCCACCAGACCGCGCTTGCCAGATACCTCGAGCAGACCCCATGTTGGCGGCAGCTCATCTACTTCCACCACGCCCTTGGGAGCGGCGATCCACCAGAAGTCACAGTGCTTCTGCACCGCTTCGCTCTTGTTTGGCTTTTTCAGCTCGCGCAACCAGTCGCTGCGATGCACCTTGATCTCGACGCCGTGAATCGCAAGCCCCCGACTCGGCCACAAGCTAATGGCCACGGCATCAGCGGACCGGGGCTCACCATTGGCGTAGCCGGTGGAGCTCTTCACCTCGAACAGCACCGCCCAGGCTGGCGCGTCAAAGCGGCGCAGCAGTAGCTTCCGCATCTTGACCACGTCCATCAGTCGCTCTCCTTGGGCGGCGCACCCGATTCGGCAACAAGACGATCGACTGCCGCGCCGACCGCGTAGCAGCCATCTATGAAGCGGCGCAGCTCCCCGATCTCGGCCGCATCAGTGTCGCTAACCTGCGTCTCAGCCAAGGCGTCCTGCAGCCGCTTCTCACGCCGCCGCTTGCGACAGCGAGCGCGACGCCGCCGTTTGGTTCGTCGAGCCATTAGTATGCCATCTCACAAGGGTAGGGCCCCGGTTTCCACTGGTGGACCGTCTCGAGCCAGCGGCAGAACACGGTGCCTGCGTCGGCCTCCACCTGCGTCACGTCAACGGCAAACCGCACGCCATGGTGGCCAGCGGCCGGGCGCACCCGTAGATGACGACTCCACCCAGTGCCCTTTAGCCGCGCTTTGAGGGAGTGCACCCGATCGTCGGCCACGATCCGAGACCGGGTCGCCGCCACGCGCAACGTGCCTACTCCGAGAACGAAGTGGGGAAGGACAGTGGCGACCGGAGTCCTAGGGCTGGCGCGCTCCGGCTCGCAGTCGCACGCGACCGGAACGCGCACCACCAAAACGGTCGGCGCGGAGGCCGACAGGGCGCTAACGCACTTCGGAATGCGACCGTGCCCCCTCGAAGACACGAGGATCGCCACAGCGGCCACAACGGCCACAACGAACGCTGCTGTTTTTCCGTGAAAATCGGTCATGTTCCGCTCGCTCACCACGGTCGGGTGACCTCCATGCTCTGGCCGCGCACCGCACGCAGGTAGACGCCGAGTTCGGCCATCCTTACCGCCCAAGTGTGGTGCTCGCGGGCGAGCTTGGCGCCAGCGAGGCCGATCTGACGAAGCTCGGCCGAGCGGTCCGCTACCGCCCACTCGACGGCCAGATCGACACACTCTTTCACTGTCTCAAACATGAGCACGTTCTCGCCATGCCGCAGCCCCCACGAGGCGCTGTCGACAAAGTTCTTGCACAGCACACCCGTGCCGCAAGCCATAGCTCTAAGCAGCCGGTCAGAGCTGTAGCGCTTGAGCTGCGAGCAGAGCGAGATGCTGACGCCGAGCTTAGAGGATCGGTACACGTTGCCGCTGTCGGCCGCGGCAACGTGCCCCCGTGGCCAGCCGCCCCCGAACACGCCGCAGCGCTTGCCAAAGCGCCGCATGAGGCCCTCGGCGCAGCCGGAGCGCACCTCAGCGTCGTGGCCACCGACGATGCTACCGAGATGCTCAGGTCGGTAGCGCTGGGCCAAATAGACCACGTCCCACTTCGAGCCGTAGCCCGGCTCCGGCCCGAGCGAGTAGCGGTCCTGGTCGTAGCCGATCTGCAGGTAGGCAGTGTTATCCATACCCTGCTCTCGGTGCAGGTCCACGTGACTCATGCAGGAGTAGCTCATGATGTCGCACACCCGACTCAGGGCGTAGGCCCAGTGGTCGGTGGCGCCGAACTGGTCAACAACGTCTCCGAC
The DNA here is from genome assembly GCA_019314085.1 of Deltaproteobacteria bacterium. The sequence goes on from JAFCZZ010000102.1 coordinate 2,365, forward strand.
CCAGCTGACAAATACGCACTGCGGCGCGCACACAGCTCGAGCCGCAGCTATCGCCTCTGGAGCCAATACGTCACCGCGATGCAGCTGCATGAACACCAGCGTTGGTTTGATGCGCTGACAGGCAGCGTGAAGGGTCGCGGCCACCGCCGTCGGGCCACCTGACTCCAGCAGCGGAGGCCAGTGGATCAGCTCGTGAGCGCCACCGTTGCGGCTCAGATGGCGGATCGCTTCCACCATCGTGCTCTGGGGCTCGTGAGGATTGGACAGGTGCACGTGCACGATCCGCTCCTTGTCCGGCAAGACCGAAAGCCGCCAGGGAGCGTGGCCATCTGGCGGACGCACGTCGAGCAAACTCGCCTCGGCGGCGATGGGCTTCACGGTAGCGGCCGCTGCTCGCTCAGCGGGAGGGGGAGGAGAGGGGGGCGGAGCCGCCAGCTCAGCTGCCGGCGGGGGCGTGGCCATGTCTCCAGCCTCATGCGCCCGTAGCGCCCGTTGCTCGCGCTCGCTGACGTTGGGCATTGGACCGTTCGCAGTCAGCGTTCGCTTGTCGCCCCAGCGCTGGTTGTAGAGCCTGCCGTCGCGCGCCGCCTTGTCGCCAGCGTGATTGGCCTCGCGCAACCCGTCGCAGTGCTCATGGTCTAAGACGTGCAGATCAGGGCACGGCTTGACATCGTAGCCGAGCCGGTACACCCAGCACGAAAGCTCCACGTCGGCGCCATAGGTGTAGTAACAGGGGCTCCACATCCCGCCGGTGATGGTGGCGATTCGCTCGACAAGCTCGGCCCGGATGACGCCAAAGTTGGCGTAGTAGTAGTGCGGCGGGCTGATGTGGTTGATGATCCACGGGCCGGCGCCGTGACGCCGGAGCGCCATGGCGATCTGCCCCACCGATGGCTCATGCTCGAGCAGGTCCACGGCTTGGGCGAGGGCGTCGCCCTCCACCTCTACGTCATCGTTGAGGGTGCAGAGATATTTTCCGCGCGCCAGCTGCTGGCAATGGTTGAAAGCCACTACGGCACCGGTCAGCTCCTGCCGCCCGACCAGCACAACATCTTCCTGCTCACTCAACCACTGGCGTGTGCCGTCGCTGCTGCCGGCATCACAAATGACACACTCGTAAGGCAGCTTGCCGACGGCGCGACGCACTGAAAAAACGCAGCGCTGCAGCAGCGACAGCCGATTGAACGTACCAAACAGCACGCTCAATACAGGCACAGTCGCTTGCGACGGCTCGCTCACTGGCTCTCCCGTGGCTGCCGGAGCGCGACCAGCCAACCGTCAAGGCGCACTGGCGTAAAATGATGCTCCGCCACGAAGCTCTGCACTGCATTGTACACGTCCACGGTCCAGTGGGGCCGGTCGACATCGGACTCGTCAGTGTAGTCGTGCACGACCATGCGCCCTTCGTGAGTCAACAAATGACGGCACAGCTCCAGATCGCGTCGCACGCCAGCTTCGGTGTGGTCGCCGTCGACGAAGATCATGTCGAAGGCCAGTCGACCGTGCCAGATCCCCAGGTCCTTCGAATCCATGAGCACTTGGCGGATCCCGCCGACGTGGAGCTCACGGAAGGCTCGCCCGGTCTGCTCCAGCGGCTGCGGATTGAACGCCGCCGTCGAGGGGTCGGGCAAATCGACGGTCGTGACTTCGCAGCCCGGAAACACCAGCCGCACCGCCGCACTGGTAGCGCCCTGAAAGGTCCCAATCTCCAAAAAGCTGCGCGCTGGCGTGTTGTTCAGCTCGCCAAAAAGGGCAGGCAGCTCCACGACGGGATCTTTGAGACAGTGGTAGGGGCTCACCCGGGCGATGACGTGTTCGTGCAGCTCGGTCACGAGCGGAAGCAGTGTCGGCATTGTGGTGTCCCTCAGCCCAGCGGGCGAGCAAAGATGGCGTTGACGCCGTTGTTGAACAGCTCGACGGACAGGCCGTGGCTGGAGCAGTGCTGCTTGGCCTGGTCGTAGTCCAAGAAGGTGGCGAGCAGGTCGTGGTCGGTCTCGGCGTTGTGCTCGATACAGACGACCTGCGTCTGCAGCGCCGCTAGATCGAGCTCGCACAGTAGCGGCACACTGCTTCCCTCAGTATCGACGGTGATGAAGTGGTAGGGACCCGGGCAGCGCTCGATGAGCCGCCCCGTGCTCAGCGGCCGCACCCAGAAGCGCCGCCAGTTTTCCGGCTTACCGTACAGCTCGAGCATGCGATCGCGCTGCGCGCTCATCGTCGTCGAGCCCAGGCCCGCCCACCAGCCGGCCTCGTAACCACCGGGGCGCTCCTGAGCGTTCTCCCACCACTCGATCAGGGGACGCACCGCCGCCGCCTGCGCCATGACGGCGTGAACGAGCTGCAGACCCTCGCCGGTGTGGTTGGCGCGCAAGGCGCAAAACGCGGCAATGCCGCCTTCGACCAACGTGCCGCCCCAGCCGTTGCGGGTGAGAGCATAGGTATTTGAGCAGGCCACCCCGTCGTAGGCCCCGATGTCGAGGAACCGCCCGACAAAGCCATCGAAGTAATTGAAAACAATCTTGTCCTCGCCGCTCTGGGCGCGCAGATCATCTGCTAGCAGCTCTACCATCAACGTTCACCCTTTCGGTCTGGCGGACTCAACAGCGCCAACCACGTCCAGCTGCCAGCGGCGGCCAGATCCGTACCGGCCAGCCGCTGCACTGTGAAGCCAGACTCGCCGGCAAACCTGTGCACGGCTTCATGCACCCACACCGTCCAGTGAGGCCGCGGGTGAGGACCGCGGGCGTCGGTGTAGTCGTGCACCAAGATGACGCCATCATCGCGGATTAACTTGGCCGCGTTGCGCAAGTCCGTAAGCGTCGGCTCCACCCGGTGGTCGCCGTCCACAAACACCATGTCGAACATGTGGGTCAGCAGGGGCGGCGCGTTGCTCAGGTCACACAGATCGGCAGAATCCATGTGAAACTGCACCACCCAACCAGGACACAGCTTCTTGAAAGCAATCCCCTGCAAATCGCTCGATTGCGCGTTGCAGACAGCCTCCTCTGGCACAGGTAGATCGACAGTGAACACCTCGGCATCGGGGTAGGCCAAGGCCACCGCCGTCGAGGTGCCGCCCTGGTAGGTGCCAATCTCCAGAAAACTGAGCGCTTTCGTGCGCCCAAAGGCCCCCAGGATAGCCGGCAACTCCAAGTCTGGGTCTTGCAGCCCATGGTAGGGCCTGACGAGCTCTACAATCTCGCTCCAGTCCACAACGGTCCCTCCGGTTCAGGCAGCGACAATGAGATTGACGCCGTTGTCCATGATCACGCGAGAAAACCCCTGAGCATGGCACAGCTCCAGCGCCCGCTGCCGCTGCTCTTCTCCGTTTTTAGCCGCGTACGCGCTCTCCGCATTGTGCTCGACGCACAGCAGCTGCGCGCCAAGTGCCTTGAGATCGGTGTCAGCCAAAATGTCGAGGCTAGTGCCCTCGGTGTCGATCGACACGAAGTGGTAGGGCCCCGGGAAGGGTTCGCTCAACTCGGCCATGGTGAGCGTTGGGCAGAGAAAGCTCTGCCACGCGTCGGTCCGTTCAGGCGTAAATTGCAGCACGCGCTCGAACTGCTCCTTGACCGTCGTCGAGGCCATGCCGGGGTTTTCTGCTCCGGCCAGTTTCCCCTGTAGCGCCTCGGAGTTCTCCCACCACCGCACTAGCCGGCCGCCGGACTTGGGCGCCATAACGGCATGCACGAGCGTCACCCGGTCGCTTTGGGCATGGTTGGCGCAGAGCGCTCGGAAGGCGTTGATGCCGCCCTCCACCATCACCCCGCTCCAACCCGCCGCCAGCAGCTCGTTGGTGTTGGAGCAATGCACGCCATCGTAAGCTCCAATGTCTAAAAACCGCCCTTTGAATGCCCCGGGGAAGTGGTTGAGCACCACGCGATCTTCTTGGTCCTGTGCGGTCACGCGCTCTTGCCTTTCTTCTGGCTGTCCACCGCAGCCCGGTCGGGCCATCTTGCCCAGAACAGTTTGCTGTCTTTTCGCTCCGGGTTGTC
>JAFCZZ010000103.1 GCA_019314085.1 Deltaproteobacteria bacterium
CTATATCCTCCGGGCTCGGCATAGCACTCTCGTACAACTTCTGGAGTTGAGCGTTACTCAGCCACATCAGTTCGGTCCAACTCCAGTTGCCCGTCCTGTAGAGCTCATCAATCATCCCCTGGCGCTCTTCGGGGGAGAGGGATAATGCATCTTCCCGACTCCAACTCTCTGCACCGGGCGCACCACTAGGGTCGGTTATCCTTGTATAAGCACCCCAGCCCATATCTAGACCTCCTCTGACTCCATCTCCTTGACTTCCTCAAAGAGTTTCTTGGCGAGAAACTCCTCCGCCTCCTCGTTCCCATAGGCCATATAAAGAGACCTATACTCCTGTGGCCCCCATGACTCATAGGGTCCGAGCAGCTTCTCAGGGTTGCCTATCTCCATCATGGGCTCCAGCCATTCCTCCACGACCTCATCCACAAGCTCAAACGTGGTCTCAAGTATGTCACTTACGATCCTGGTAATCTCAGTCTGCTTCAACGTTGCGCTCCTCTCGCACCCCCGCCGCCACGCCCCTGTGTGGCGGACCTGGGCTCCTGGCTTCTACCCGCCCGCAGGATGTTCTGCATTTCCTCGGGGCCGCCGGGCACCGCCCTATTCGGGATCGGGGTAGTCATCGGCCCCATCGGAGGCCGGCCCCCGCCGGGGGGAGGGGTTTCGGCGGGGCCGACAGGAGGGGGGGGCAACCCCGCCGCAATGCCTTCGGCGGCCAGCCTACGACCCATGATGTCACCGCCTTTGACGGCAAGGTATTGCTGTATGAGGTTCGCCAGCGCAGGCGAGTCCTCGATGCGTTCCTTGAGAATCTGCTTTCTCATCGCCTTGGCATCGACATCCGGCCTTCTCTGCCATATATACTCCCTGCTTATAAGCCCCGCCGCCTTCTGCCGTATCTGATCGTCGTGCTCCCTGTACTCATCTTCGGGGCTTCTATGCTGGAAGTTGACGGCGTAGTTGTACGGGCCCTTCATCTGCTCCTTTTTGATAACCCGATCGAAATTGTCCGTAGGGGTACAGGAGTATATCCGTATATCATCCGGGACCTTGCGCTCGAATACCTCCGCCGCCATCTCCAGTACCTTGGCTATGCGGTACTTGTATGCATCGGCGGCGTTTCTGAGCCTGGCCCCCGCTTGTCCATACATGAAGCGCCTGTCGGCTGCGCTCCGCACGCCCTCTTCGCTCGTTCCCCGCAGGGCGGGGGGGGCACCAAAATCCGCACACATGCCGCTGATAAACTGAAGAAGCTGCCCCGCCTCCGCCGGCGGCATCTTGCTCTCGTGCTCAATTATCTCAGCCCCCTGGGGAAGGAAGTTGACCTTGCCCAGACCGGTCTCTATGGTGGCATCACCCAGGTTTCTACCTTCCAGCCACGGCCAAATGTTTCTTGAGGTGAGGATGTCCATCTTGGAGAACAGGCGTGACTGTGCCACGAGCAAATCCCTGATGTGTCTCAGCATGCCGACATAGCGCATGCTCATGTCATTCCGGCAGGAGATATTGCCGAGCCCCGAGTTGATGACAACATACGGCAGGAAGCCATACCCGTGGGGGATAACCCTCCCCCTGCCGCCGCGCAGGACGGGCTCACCGTCAAACAGGTTGCAGTAGAAGTCCCTGTCACAGTAGAAGATGTGCTCCACATCTTCCTGTATCTCCTTGCCTTCGGGGTTGGACCAGTAGGGATATCGCTTCTTGACCTCCAGGCACACATTCTTGGTCTTTTCGATCACAAACGACGGTTCCCCGATGGAGGGATCGACCTTTATCCAATAGGGGCTGACGGCGCGTATATCTATAGGGTTTGCATGAAGTTTGTCCTGCTCATACTTCTGCATCTTCCCCATGCTTACCTCGCCGTCGCCCCCGACGCGGGGCTTCGTCGGCCAAGCGTCGGCGTTGTAGAGCACCCGGAAGGCCGTCAGGCCGTGCAGCCAGAAGTGCTTGCGCGAGACCATCCACGGGGCTATCTCCTGGTTGATATTGGTCATATAGACCAGCCCTGCGGCGAACAGCCGCCTGATCTCCGCCGCCTCTATCTCCGCCTCGGAGGGCTCCTTGCCCCGCTGTACCACCGAGGCGGTAATGGAGGCGTTTGTTATATCCGTATTGTCCACCCATGTGTCCACGATCATGCGCGGGGTGGGGAGAACCGTAGCCATATTGCGGAACTCGTCGGGAATCTGGAGCAGGTCCTTGATGTCCATCTCATAGAACCGCTCATCTTCCTCCAGTTGGCTGTGAAACCTGCTGTAGATGCTGTCCGTTTGAGCGTCCAGGTCCAAAATCTCGTCTATGCTGGGCTCGTAACTCTTCTTAGCCACTATTTATCTCCTGACCGGCTGTGATAACCTGAAATGCAGTGTATCTTTCGCCTTTCGAGGCGTCATTTTCTCCAAAACCTCGCCCTGTTTGGCCACACAGATGCCGACGGCGACGGGATAATCGTCGTTCTTACCTTCCTGGGCCTCGATTCTGCCGTTTTTAGCGGCGTTTCTGATGAGATACTCGAACTGTAGAAGGCCGTCATAGTTGAAAATGGTAATCTGACGGGTGTTGAAGGCTGGAATCAGAGCTCCGAACAGCTCCATCCGGCTCTCTTCGTCCGTATGCCAGCCCCTTTTGAGGTGTTTTATGTCCCGATAGCCGAAATTCTGGTATCCCATCTGCACGGCCTTGCTGATCACCACGGCCCCCCAGTTGTTGTCCTCCGGCCACCAGATGGGGTTCTGGTAGTATTTAAGCAGGGCCAGCGTATGCATGGCGAACTCGTCTGGGGGGAGCAGGTTGTGCATGATATCGGCCACCACAGCACCCGTGCGGACGTTCATAACAGCCGTCACAGAGTAATCAAGCCCTACCCCGTGGGCGATATCGGATGCCGCCACATACAGGTTGCCTGTCTGATACTCCTGGTAAATATGACACACCCGGGGGTCGAGACCCTGCCTCACGACGTTGAGCGGGGCCTGACAGCACTTCTTCATGTCATCGACCACGGTCAGGTCCACGGCGGCAATCGTACGGGACGGCCTGAGAGCCTCTTCCTCACTGGCCGGGTAGTTCTGCTCCCTGTAGAGGTCCCTGGGCATGCCCTCCATGGCCTTCTCGGGCGTCGACCTCATCACCTCATCAAGCCATCCTTCGGACCTGCTGGGCCTTACATTCCACGGGAAGAACAAGGGGTAGAAATTGTTCCGGCCCTCTTTGGCATCCTTGTAGATGCTTTTCATTAGAGTCTCAGGCTTCCGTTTATCTACTGTGGAACACCCTATCCACTGGGCACCGGCTGCGTCAACCGTGGGTTTGGCGTTGTTCCAGTGGTCTACGGCGTACGGGTGGTACTCCCACTCATCGGCGATGATTACGGAGGCCGTGTAGCTGATGCCGGCGCTCGGTGTGGAGGCGAAAGCCTTTATCTTAGATACCCTGTCGGGGAACTCCATCTCCGTGAGAGCGTCCTTGCCCAGTTTCAGGCGCAGCCAGTCGGGGAGCTGGTTATACATACGCCTGGCCTTACCCAAGAGCTCCATTGCCTCCTCTTCACCCTTGGAGAAGAGAAGGACCGTAGCGCCGTCATGGAAAAGGGCATACCAGAGTGCATAGGCGGCAAGGAGCCACGATATGCCTATCTGGCGGGCCTTGAGGATGACGATAAATCGCTTGTACTTGAGCGCCCATATGACATCGAGAAGATGCGGCCACAGCTCGAACTTGATGGTGCCGCCCTTGGTGGTTGTTGTGGATGTCTCTACGATATTGGCGAAGCGAAGAAGGAAGTAGACGAAGGAAGTCTCACATCCGACAAGCGCCTTGGTCCGATCCTCCGGGGTATCATAGGTCTCGTTTTCAGCCTCTTCCTTCAGTTTCTCGACGTACTCCAGGTTTACCCTGGGATTCTCCGGTGTCTGTGCCAATCGCCACCCCTTATTTCTTCTTGCGCCTGTGCTTCTTCCCGCCCTCTTCTACACCCGTAATAACCCCCTTATTCCGGGAGGCGTAGAATACCTCTTCCGCCCTCTTGCCATACTGCTTTCGCATGGCCTTCATGATCTTGCGGCCTTTCTTCGTAAGCGGACTCATGTCATACCCCTTCAACCACCGGTCGATGATAGAACCCCACGGAGGGCTTGGGCAGCCGGCCCTTTATGCTTACCCCATAAACATGGGCCAACACCTCCGCCTCTGCGTGAAAGTCTATGTCACCCCGGTCATACTTCAGTTTCACATCGACCCCCACTATCCACACGGATAGCCTCGCCTCAAACTTGACAGTCGCCAGTACCACCTTGAGAACACTAAGTACCTTGCTCAATCGAACCTCCTGTTTGTGCTGTTCCTGCACCGTGTGTAGTCGTGTAGCAAACGGAGGGAGTCCAACATGGGAAAGGACGCGGCCACGGAACACAGGGCACACAACCCCTGTCAGCGAACACCGTTATCCACCCTAGACCCCTACAACCATGACAGGCCTTCTCGGCGAAGTACTCGAGCACGTTCCCACTTCCCGAACATACTGGACATAACTCAGCGTGTGCCATTCTTTCCCCCTATCGTTGTTTTTCCAGGCATGCACTATGCCCCTTAACCCCCTGACGGGTAGAAGGAGCCGTCTTTTACCCCCAAAGGCCATCTTTCCCCTTGAAAATTAAACGGTAGGACCACGCCCGGACTCTCCCGCCGGCGGGTTGACCCGCTCTATCCGCAGCAGGGTGCCGTCATCGGCCCAATGAGACACATAGGTAGGTATTATCTCGCTCACCCTTTCATGAGCAGGAACCTTGGGGAGATCAGGGTGCTTTATCCATAACTCAAGATAATCCGGGTACTCATTCCCTGGACGTGCTACGACTTTCACTATTTCCCCACCATCAAACAGTAAGAACTGCAAGAGTAACTTGCTGTCTACCTTGATGATTGCCTCGTGCGGCCTCCCCGCCCCTTCAGTTTGCGTCTCGTTCACCTTCCCCCCTTCTCGTCGTTATGTAAAGTAGGGTAATTCCGGTTTAAGGTCACTGTGGGGGCATTGACCATAAAGCAATCCCCCGTCCGCCCAACCCACTTCCCGTTCCCAACCTGCCGGCTGCACCAGCCCGGCCACAGCCGGACCCCACCTAGTCACAATGGGTCCCCATCGGACACATTCTCGTGGTCCTCGTCAGGCGTGGCCTGGCTTTCATCGGGCCAGGAAGGAGCCGGCGCCTCCAGGAGCAGGGTCTCGTCCGATGCCAGAATGGTGCGACGGTGATCTAGAAGCGCGCTCGGTGACAGTTGAACCCTCAGCTGCGCCTCCACGTCTACGCCTTGTCTTGGTTTACCGTGGTTGTGCTCGTAGACGAACATGGCGGCGTTTTTGTCTCCAGCTGCAAGAGCCTGCTTGATGACGGAGACTGCGAGCTCGTCAAGGCGACGCATGGCGTTCTTGCCGCGATCGGTGAACGGAGATATCTTCTTCCTGCCGGTGCGAGCCGGTGTGGTCATTTACGAACAAGTCCAGGCTAATGTCTACTTGTCATAGCACAAGTAATCAAACCACCTTTCTACCACACCTGGTCCGGGTTGTCAAGCCTTTTCGTCCGAGAAAACTGTAATGTTTTCGTAATGCCCAGGGACTTGACAACAGAGTATGATATGATATGATAGCAGCATGAGTAAGCAGGAAGGGAGGGAGACAATGGAAACCATCACCATCGTTAATCCAACAACGCGCCGGGGCATCACGGTGTCAAGCTGGTACATCCAGCCCCGCGCAATGCTCGACGAGCTAAAGAGAGGTACGAGTTTGCGCGATATCAGCTTGCAATTGCTCAGTGAGCCCGAAAGTATCGAGAGGGTGCATGAAGAAGATGGGGACAGTGCCCACAACAACTGGGCGCTGAACATCTTTGAAAATGCGCTTGACTGGGGCCTCGGCCTGGCCGCTTTCTCTCTCATACGAGACACAATCAAAGCCTACAAAAGGCTGCCCAAACCCTTTCGGGTGGCTGCAAGTCGAAGTGGCGACATCTTTCTGCTCTTGCCCAGTGGCCACGTTCATCATTACCAGAAAGCAACCAAGCGATAGTCTAGCCCCTACTCTGGCCCTGCCGGGGCCAGGGATAGCGGCTGGAAGCCGCAGAGAAGGAGGGAAAATGAGAACGAGAGTTACAGCCAACGAAGTCCAAGCCAAAGCCCAGGAGTACCTGAACGCAGACCCGGCCGCCGAGTGGGCGGCTGAAGAAAAGGCCCGGCGCGATCGGGGTCTGTCTGAGTCTCAGATTGAGAAGGCCCGGCAACGGCACCTCAACGCCGTTGCTAGCGGGCGCGACCTGGCGAAGCAGGTCGCTAGTGTTAACCTGGCCCGCCCCCTGCCGATGGGGGCAAAAGAGTGGTTCCGCCGGGCCGCCGCAAGGTGGTTCGGGCTGGACGTAGAGGTCACGTTCCCTGATGTGACCCCCAGACTCGCTCCAGGCGAGTTCTGGATGAAGGACAGCGGGATCGAAATTCGATCCTGAGAAAGGAGAGAAAATGGAACATGAGGTTTACCTGGTGCTGGCGGAGACGCCACACGGCACGCGGTACTACCGCGTGACCGGAGACGAAAGGTTCGTGGACGCGGAAGACCGCGTCGCTGTCTACGGCCCCTACTTGCTCGGCGGAGCCGATGGCTACCCTACTGAGCAAGACCTACTCGAGAACGTCCAGGTGGTTGAGCCCAATCTGGACGTTGACGGGTGGCTGGCCGGGACCTGGTCACCACCCTGCAACGACTAGACGATCCGCGGGCCTGGGAGACCAGGCCCACTAGGATACTGCCGGTCGCGACCGCAAGGCGCAGAGGCCGGCGAAGGAGGAGACAATGTATACTAAATCCACAATCATGAATCGAACGCTCTGGCGCTGGAACCTGATGCGCCAGAGAGGGGTAATCCTAGGGGTCCGAAAGGACCACATGGGAGACCCCTCAGTAGATCTCCGCGACCTCGCGGAGGCTATCAGAGAACGGGAGGTCGTTCGTGACCCGAACGACGAGTCGTGGCACTTTGTCACGACCCGCCAAGAGGGAACATATCCCTTCTGCGTGAACGGGGACCGGAAACCTCCGTTCCCCATCAACGGGCAGGAACGACCGAGTGCAATCGACTGCATGATTGCACTCGACTGGGGGGAGATTTTCGTTGCCGATGTCTCCCCCGTCAGGTACCAAAACCTGACCCCCACGGGCTACGCCCAGTGGCTCGAACTCTGGGTGAGTACCGATTCACCCAAGCCTAGCGACTAACGATCCGCGGGGGCTCCGGCCCCCATTAGGATACGCCCCAGCAAACGGGGCGAAAGGAGGAAACACATGGATTACACAGGGCTAGAACTACACCTGGCAGTCCCGACCAACCCGGATGGTTGGGGCGACTCGGTCACAGAGGAGCAGGCGCTCACGTTTGCCGAACAGCTACGCGATGTGTACCTGGAGATATTTCCGCTCCTCTATCCGGGGGCATCCGTAGCTGTCAGGTTGGTTGACGAGACGTTCAGCCACAACAACCAAAGCTATGCCATCCAGCTTACCGATCCGGCCTCCTCGCCCGATCTCAGGGATGATGAGGACTGGATTTGGGACTGCTTCGTAGACTGCAACTACGAGGCAGAGCCGACCATTAGCGCCCTCAAGGCCAGGCTGGCCGAATGACCAAGGTACTAGACGTGCTGGCCTTGGCAGGGCTGGCATACGTAGCTGTAAACCTAGCGTCTAGTGCCGCACGTGATCTTAACCTTGCGTGGAGACTACAGGTGCATTCCCCCAGCATCTCAATCTTCACCGTCGCCCTAGTCACCGCGGCCGTCTGCCTGGCGGCCGAATACATAAAGGAACGGAGAAAATGACCGATGAGCGATAACAGCAACAAGCCCACATGCCCCGATTGCGGCCATCACATGCATAAGGCCGGGGGGGCATGGTCGGGACACCGCAAGGTTCAGCGCTACGCCTGCTCGCAGTGCGGGCGAATCTACGTGTCCCGAGAAGACTACGTCAAAAGCCGCTAGATAGGCAAGTGGCAATGGGGGCCGGCCCCCGGCCACCCTATTGCTCCGCCTGCGGCTTTAGCCTTTCTTGGCACGCCTCAGGGGGTGACGATCCCGCCATCGACCCCCAATCTATCTCAATCCCCATACCCCGCAGCACCTGATGCAATCCCTGGCCAAGGGCGTCAGCGGTTTCCTCGTCCAGTTTACCGTTCAGCCACACCGAAGCCACACAGTGTATCACCTCATGCCAGAATACCTCACTGCACTTGTGGTGATTAACCAAGGGCTGTAGGCGTATTGTGTAGGTTGTATGATTGACCTCACCAAACATCCCATCGTTGGCCAGCAGCTCGGGGGCCACCTCGACACTGTAGACCCGTGCGCCCACCTGTATCTGCGCAGGTGCAGGTATCATCCTCATTGCGACCCCCCGGTAGGGACCTCAACAACCCCCATCCTGCTCGCCCTGCTATAGACATTCACAAGCCCCTTATCGGGCTCGATCGTGAACACCGGGCAATCAACAGGCGTCGGGGAGTATGACTTCTGCTCACCGTAGCTCGCCTCCACGCCCTGCATGTAGGTCTCAAACCAGCAGCCGGTAATAGCCCCGCACTTGTTCCTGTTCTCGATCCTCGGCGGATCACCCTTAGTCACATGCAGGTAGGGCTTGTCCATGACCTTGATATCGTGTATGTGCCCTTTGGCATAGATATCACCGTCGAAACCATCAAAGCTCCGCTTCAGGTTCATGACCTTGCCACCCTCGGTCTGCGGACACCCCGAGCCATGCGTAAAGTGGCCAAGAAACGTAGTCCGACTGCCCCTAGATCGACTGAAGATGAACCGGACGAAAGCCGAGTAGCCGAGATAGGGTACGCCCAGGCGCTCGGTGAGGTTCACCATGAAATCGTAGTGGTTGAACTTGCGTATGGCTATCTCATGGTTGCCGGAGTGGAGCCCGACACATTTATCCCGGATGGGTTTGAATAGCGCCTCCACCCACTGGCACTGGTCCTCGGCCACATTGCTCGGCCTTACCCAGTCCGCAATGATGTGCCATTCCCACCTTGGGTCATGGGGCGTCACAAGGTCCGCATAGTCGCCCATGCCGATCCACAATGCATAGGGGTCCTTCTCTATGGCCCTGACGCGGGCCTTTATCTTGGCCTCAGCGCAGTAGATGGTGCCTCCGTGGATGTCTCCAAGAGGGTATAGTTTGTAGACATCGCTACGGGACCCATAGTCTACCCTGTAGAGTATCGCTTCCACCTAGGCCCACCCTCGATACTGCCGGGCAATCTCCAGGAGTTCCCGCCGTATTTGCTTCTGCCTCTCCTTCGTTTGGCCCCGTATCATCTCTTCCTGCATTTGGCGCTCTATGCCCCTCTCGATCCATAAGGCCCGCCGCAATCTGTAGCCCCGGGGACCCATATTAGTCAGCCTACCCATATTCACGAAACCTCTCCAGGGAAACCCCTACGTGTAAGGGTCCCAGCCCAAGCCACAGAGACGCCATCCCCCTACAGAGGTCAGCGGTCAGGCCAAGGACCCAGAAATCCGGCGACCAGTACCAGTCCAGCAAAAGTCTCATCTTACCTCCTTTGCCATCGTTTTTTGCAGCCCGCTGGGGCTCAAACCTCGCCTTCAACTCACTCCACCACCGTTCGCCACAAGACAGATCTCGGCTCCAATCCATACCACACCAAGCCACAACATCACTCGGCTCCAATGCAGTACATAACAATACATCACTCGGCTCCAATGCAGTACAACCCAGTGCATCACTCGGCAGCACTCGCCTACTTGCCGTCCACCTCCCCGAAGTTCACGACCTCATACTGCCCCCATTGCTGGCTTCGCTCCTGCCCCATCCCATGCACACCGCCGTACTCGAACAACGCCCGAAGCACATCCGCCTTGATCTCGCCATCATCAAGCACCTTCAGAAAGAACTTCATCCGTGGCTGCATCACGTAATCCACAAACTTCAGGCTTGATCGCGGCCCCTTGGGCGTCATGGCGTGTACCATCCGCAACTCGCGGCCATCAGGTTCCATCTTGTCTAGATACAGGCGCTCGGGAAACACATAGACCCTGTTCGCCACCTTGCTCTTCAGCGCCTTGATTTGCAGGGTCTTTTGCAGCACATTGGCGCAGTCCTTCAGGTGAGCCCGTACGCATCGACCCTCGTAGTACAGGCCCCCCTCATCCTTCTTGAACGTCGCCCAGCCCTTCTCACCCTCTTCAGCCTCAACTTCCTCCGCCACTTCCTCAGCCAAGTCACTCAACGTCTTCAGCACTTCGCCCGCACGCACCCGCCGCATACATTCGGCATCAGACGGGGTCCGGTGCTCAAGCATGGCCTCGATCTCCTGCGGGTCCTTCGGTGTGGAGGCCGCAAACGGCCCCGTGAACTGTAGCTCGACCACGTACTTCTTCCACACGAACTCACGCTCCTTTCCTTTCCCTGTTTTTATGTCAAGGTCAGGCGTCAATTTAGCATTGGTACGCGATGCTAAATGCGTTTTATGTCTAGTTGACGCCTAAACCGGCCCCAAAATCGGTGGTGGGTCTTATGGGATGATTTAGCATTGCTTATGTAAACCCCAGGCACGATTTAGCGGCTAAATGATGCTAATTTAGCGGCTAATTTAGCATAGTCCCCCCCTGTATATATATACAGGGGGCTAAATGCTAAATGGCTAAATGACACCTAGTTGCCTTCCTCCTCTCGGTTGGTGATGAGCCCCCACCGGTCCCCCTTCAACCTCAGGACCTCGCCCTTCCGCTTGAGCCGGGACAGGATGTTGGCTGTGTGGCCCTTTGGTAGGCCCGCCATATCGGCCAGCTCGCCACTTTCGATGGGGCCGTCCTGCGCCAGGTAGTGCCTCACCCTGTCTGTAG
>JAFCZZ010000104.1 GCA_019314085.1 Deltaproteobacteria bacterium
CGCGCGCTTCCAGCTGGGTGAGGATATATAAGGAGTAAGGAGTAAGGAGTAAGGAGTAAGGAGTAAGGAGTAAGGAGTAAGGAGTAAGGAGTAAGGAGTAAGGAAATAATCCTTTAACCCTCAATTAATCAACCTTCAGTGTCGACCTGTCCGGATTAGTAAGTTAGAAATTATTTTTTGCGTTTTTCTGGCATAAAATAATTTTCTTAACGCACTTATCCCGTTTATCGGGGCTAGGATTGAACGGTGGATAAACCCATATACAAGAGGATTCTCCTGAAACTGAGCGGTGAAGCGCTCCTGGGGAAGAGTTCATTCGGGATTGATACGAACGTGTTGAAGTTTGTGGCGGAGGAGATCGGGGATGTTCAGGCCCTCGGTGTGCAGGTAGGCGTTGTTATCGGCGGTGGAAACATCTTTCGCGGGGTGGAGGCGAGCACCAAGGGGATTGACAGAGTGTCCGCCGACTACATCGGTATGCTTGCCACAGTCATGAACAGCTTGGCGCTTCAGAATGCCCTTGAACAGCATGGAGTTTCAACAAGGGTTCAGTCTGCCATTGAGATGAGAGAAATAGCGGAACCGTTCATAAAGAGGAGGGCGACCCGGCATCTGGAAAAGGGAAGGGTGGTAATCTTCGCCTGCGGTACCGGAAGCCCCTATTTCACGACAGATACAGCCGCTTCTCTGAGGGCTATGGAGATACAGGCGGGTGCCATCCTCAAGGCTACCAAGGTCGATGGTATTTACGACAAGGACCCGGTGAGAGAAAAGGATGCCCGGATATTTGACAGAATAACGTATACTGAGATGTTGACCCGGGATCTCAAGGTGATGGATTCAACCGCGGTCTCCATGTGCAGGGACAACAACCTCCCTCTTGTCGTGTTTAATATTGAAAAGAAGGGGAATATCAGGGGTGTTGTCTGTGGAAGGTCCATCGGCACCGTTGTTGTGGGGGACGATAAATGACGGATCTGATATTCGAGGAATTAAAAGAGGTCATGGAGGGGGATATCCAGTCCCTCGAGAGATCGTTTAATAAGGTGCGAACGGGGAGGGCGTCGGTGACGCTTCTTGACGGTATCAAGGTGGATTATTACGGTGTCATGACACCCCTTAACCAGGTTGCCACCCTTTCCACCCCGGAGAGCCAGATGATTCTTATCTCCCCGTGGGATAAGGGAGCGATAGACGCCATCGGAAAGGCCATACAGAAATCCGAGCTGGGGCTGGTCCCGAATAACGACGGAAAGGTAATCCGGATCAATATTCCCCCCCTTACCGAGGAAAGGAGAAGGGAACTGGTAAAGGTCGTACGAAAGATGGCGGAGGAGTGCAAGGTTCGGCTCCGAAACGCCCGGAGGGATGCCAACAACGAGCTCAAGAAACTGAAGACCGATGGCGACATATCGGAGGACAACATGCACGATTTCCAAGGCGAGGTGCAGAAGACAACCGATGATTATACCAGTAAGACAGATAACGTCCTCGCCGCCAAGGAAGCTGAGATTATGGAAATATAGTGTTGCATAACCGGCGACAGATGACAGGGGCCTGTGGGTCCCTTTTTTGTGCGCGCAGCACGGATACCGCTCTGAAGATACCGGTTGAAAATGCCAGGGTGCTGTGGTACTTGATCACGAGAGTGGAACATGCGTATGCATAGAATTATCAAAGAAAAGCTCCCGCGTCACATAGCTGTCATCATGGACGGTAACGGCAGGTGGGCGAAGAAAAACATGCTGAAGAGGGGAATGGGACACGAGAAGGGCGCCGAATCGGTTCGAACCACGGTGCAAACCTGCCGTGAACTGGGGATCCGGTATCTGACCCTCTATGCATTTTCGGTTGAAAACTGGCAGCGCCCGAAAAATGAGGTACGGGTACTGATATCGCTCCTTGAGACATATCTCAAGACCGAGCTGGAAGAGATGAAAGAGAGCGGCATACGGCTCTTTACGATAGGGGATACCGAAAAGCTTCCACAGACGGTCAGGGACCCTCTTCTCAGTGCGATGGAAGAGACATCCGAAAACAGTGGCATGCTCCTGACCCTTGCCCTGAGCTACGGCGGCAGAGACGAAGTTATACGTGCGGTAAAAGAGATACTCCGGGAAGCCAAATCGTCGGATATTGACGAAGAGACGATCACGAAAGACTTTTTTTCGCGGTACCTGTACACCGCAGATATACCCGATCCGGATCTGCTGATACGCACGAGCGGAGAGTACCGACTCAGTAATTTTCTCTTGTGGCAGATGGCCTATACGGAACTCTATTTCACGGATGTCCTGTGGCCCGACTTCTCAAAGGATAATCTGATAGAGGCCATCGTCGATTATCAGCAAAGAGAACGGCGGTTCGGCATGGTCAGCGACCAGTTATCAAAGGATTGATGCCATGGGCCCCCATGCAAAAAGGTGGATCACAGGAATTATAGCGGTGCCCCTGCTCGTTGTGGTTATCGTGTACGGTTCCTGTCTTCTCTTTTCCATACTTATCGCCCTCTTCATAGTCGGGGGGGTCTTTGAGTATAACTCCATGGTCTTCAAGGAAAAACACTATCTGGAAAAGACCGAGGGGTTAATAATCGCTCTCCTTATACCGCTGTCGGTATACCTGGGTGGTGTCCAGTTAATGTCCGCCACAGTCACCTTTTCGCTTATTGTCGTTTCGCTCCTCTTTCTCCTGAGGATGAAGGATGGGTCGGGCGACTTCGCGGCGCTCGCCAGGGTCGTGTTCGGCTTTATGTATATACCCCTTCTCATCTCGTATATTATTCCGCTCAGGTGCTCTGAAGATGGGACTGCCTGGATATTTTTTGTTATATGTGCCGCCTTCCTGGGTGACATCTCCGCTTTTTACGTTGGAAAGTCCATAGGGAAGATCAAGCTGATGCCGACAGTCAGTGCGGGAAAGACGGTAGAGGGAGCCGTTGGGTCCATGGCCGGCACCATGATCGGATGCGTCCTGTTTAAGGTCTTGTTTCTCCATGATCTTCCTCTTATTCACGCGATAACGCTCGGCTTTCTGGGGAGTATTATCGGTCAACTGGGAGATCTGTGCGAATCGGCCCTCAAGAGGGTCTCTATGGTCAAGGATTCCGGATTTCTCCTTCCGGGTCACGGAGGGATATTGGATCGTCTGGACTTCCTCATCTTCCTTATTCCCTTTGTGTACTATTACCGTGTCTTAGTGATCAGATGAAAACCATATCCATTCTGGGATCAACAGGTTCTATAGGGGTCAGTACACTGGCTGTCATAGCCGAGAACTCCACCCGGTTCAAGGTGGCCGCCCTCTGCGCGGGCAGAAATCTTGCGCTTCTCAAGAGGCAGATAGAGACCTTCCAGCCGGAGATTGTCTCCGTTATTGATAACGATCATGCCTATCAGTTGGGTGAAATGCTCGGACACCCGGCTGCGGTTACGATACTGTCGGGTGAGTCCGGATGTGCAGAGGTCGCGTCGCACAGGGGAGTGGATATGGTCGTATCTGCCATAGCCGGGGCGGCGGGGCTCTCTCCGACAATGGCGGCCATCGATGCGGGGAAGGACATCGCGCTTGCCAACAAGGAAACGATGGTTATGGCGGGAGGACTGGTCATGGACAGGGCCGCCTCACGCGGGGTGAAGATCGTTCCGGTTGACAGTGAACACAGTGCTATTTTTCAGTGTCTGGCGGGGCATAATAAAAGTGAGGTGCGAAGGCTTATCCTTACCGCTTCGGGAGGCCCTTTTTTCAACCTTCCGATGGAGCGGTTTGCCGATATACGGCTCGAAGATGCGCTCAGACACCCCAACTGGGAGATGGGGCGGAAGATTACCATCGATTCCGCAACGATGATGAACAAGGGCCTTGAAATCATAGAGGCGATGTGGCTGTTCGGCATCGACAGGGAACGAATAGACGTCTGTATCCACCCGCAGAGTATTGTGCACTCGATGGTGGAATATATTGATGGTTCCGTCATGGCACAGATGGGGATTCCCGATATGAAGGGGCCCATATCGTATGCCCTCGCGTATCCGCAGCGGGTTCCGGGGGTTCTGCCGTGTCTCGATTTATGCAGTGTCGGAACGCTGGAATTTCTTCCCCCCGACACTGTCAGGTTCCCGGCGCTGGATCTCGCCTATGGGGCGGCGGGGAAGGGCGGAACCGCACCGGCGGTCTTGAACGCGGCGAATGAGGTCGCCGTGGAGGCCTTTGCCGAGGGAAAACTAGGATTTGGGGACATCTCCCTTCTGGTAGAGGGGGTTCTCGATTCCCACCGGACGCAGGACATCGTCAGCATTGCAGATGTCCTCGAGGCGGACAGGTGGGCACGGACCAGGGCCTTGGAGGCCGTAGAGAAAGGAAGGATCTCTTGATTGGTATCAATATTGTAGCGGTGATAATCCTGTTGGGGGTGTTGATTTTCGTACATGAGCTGGGGCACTTCCTTGTGGCAAAGTGGTCCGGCGTGGGCGTGCTGAAATTCTCGCTCGGTTTCGGCCCCCGCCTGTTCGGCAGAAAAATAGGAGAGACAGAGTATGTTCTCTCCGCCATACCCCTTGGGGGATATGTCAAGATGCTGGGCGAATCGGAGGATGAGGAGGAACTGTCCCCGGATGACGAGAAGCGGTCATTCTTGAAGCAGCCCGTCTTCAAGAGGATAGGGATTGTGGCGGCAGGTCCCCTGTTCAACTTTCTTTTTGCCATTTTTGCCTTTGCCGTCGTGTACGGTATCGGGGTTCCCGTTTCGACCTCCATGGTCGGAGTTGTGCAGGAGGGCGGCGCGGCCTTTGAGGCAGGACTGCTCAGCGGTGATGTTATCACTGCCATCAATGACAGGGAGATCTCCCGCTGGTCGGAGCTGGCCAGTGTCGTGGACGAGAGCAGGGGTGAACGGCTCAAGATCCAGATAGACCGGGGAAGCAAAGTCTTTGATGTATATGTGACCCCTCAACCGGTAAAATCGAAAAATGTCTTTGGCGAGGAGATCGATACCTTTCGGATAGGGGTTGGCATCTCCGATGAAACGGTTGTGGAGCGAAAGAGTCCGATCGGTGCACTTGTCACCGGAACTCAACAGACATGGGGATGGACGAAGCTTACCTGCCTCGGTATGGTCAAGATACTGCAGGGCATTGTTTCCCCGAAGGAGCTGGGCGGCCCCATACTGATCGCGCAGATGGCCGGTTCACAGGTCCGCAAGGGCCTGGTGCCCTTTATATTCCTGATGGCGGTATTGAGCGTAAACCTGGGGGTTTTGAATCTCCTCCCCGTGCCTGTTCTTGATGGAGGACACATTGCCTTCTTTCTGGTAGAGGCCGTTACAGGGAGGGCTGTCAGCATGAGGTGGAGGGAGATAGCACAGCAGGTGGGATTCTTTCTTCTGATACTCCTGATGATATTTGTCTTCTACAACGACATAGCGAGGATACTGGGGTACTGACTATGATCACGCTTGCCGTGGATACCTCTCTTAGAACGGCGAGTGTCGCGCTCCTTGAGGATGATGACATCCGGGCCGAGCTTTTTGTCCATACCGGTCGGAACCACGCGGAGGTGCTCCTGCCGTCAATCGAAAGACTGCTTGCCTCTGTGGGGATCGAGAAGACGCAGATAGATCTCTTTGCGGTTACCGTCGGTCCCGGTTCCTTTACGGGTCTGCGGGTGGGAACAAGTACCGTGAAGGGCCTGGCGTTTGTTCTGCAGAAACCGGTTGTCGGTATCTGCACCCTTGATGCGCTTGCCCTGAATGTTGCGCATGCCGATCCCCGGACGGCCATCTGTCCTATGGTAGACGCCGGGAGGGGAGAGGTGTACACGGCGCTCTACCTTCCCTCCGGCCCGGCTACCTACGAAAAAACACTCAGAGAATGCGTCGTGTGCCCGGGTGAATTTCTGGGCTCAATAGGTGGAGCTGTCATATTCCTTGGGGATGGAGCCCAAAAGTACCGAACCCTCATCAGCGATGTCCTGC
>JAFCZZ010000105.1 GCA_019314085.1 Deltaproteobacteria bacterium
TTCGGGATGGTCTCGCAACTCCTCAGCAAGCGTGTCGACCTCTTCGGCCGGTAGTAGCCGAGACGCTAGGCGGTGCCATTCATCACCACGAAGGATCGGCCATGCCATCTCCAATCCCTTTCTCGACGTTGAATCACCGAGGATTGCAAGATAGTTTGCAGGCAACAACTCCGGACCAAAAGCAGCGGCGATTACTCCAATCAGGCCAGGAAAGCACCGCGAATTAAACGCTACCATCAAGTTTGCGCATCCTGATAGAAGGTAGTCCTCATGAATTTGAATGCGACTAATCGCATCGTCAATCGCCCCTTGTTGCCTCGAAATCTCAGAGAGAGTCAGGTCTACTGCCATCAGTTGCTCCGGCGCCATGGCGGCCGTAAGCCGATCACGCAAGAGATTCGCTGCCCGCTCGGCATGTTCAACTTCTTCTAGAGCTAACCTGGCCGCAACGACCTCGCCAGACAACGCAAGTCTAAGCGTCGGCAATGCCTCCTCATCAACAAGTTGCATCAAGGCATTCTCTGAGACCGCCAGTGCGCTATTCGGGTCCGCATTTGCCCTCCTCCAGGCAGACTGGAGAACAGCGTCATCCAAATGTGATCCGAGATTAGTTCCAGTCCCATCATGGCCTCGACGGAGAAGTCGTTCCGCAGACTCATAGTCCTCCGATACGGCTGCAGCAACTGCTAGGCCTGAGTAACAAAGGCCGACCATAAACTCATATCCGCTCTCGACGCAGAGTGCAAGAACCTCGTTGACTACCTCGACAGACTCGGCAGATCGCCCCGTCCACATGAGAGCTGCGCCCCCATTGTTTAGTGCTGCAAGTCTCAGCCATAGGGGAATGTCGTGGCTTCGACCGATAAGCAGACTCTTTCGCGCAACCTCGTGCCAGTTGCCCATGAATAAGCCGTCAATGACACAGCTCGCATGCTGAACGAAGCCAGCAGCAAACGTTCCGAGATGACCTACCGCACGAATCTCTTGAGCAGCAGCATTGTGCAGCGAAGCGACCTCGTAGTCGCCCTGGTAGGCAGAACAAATCACTAAGTTAGCGTGAATCAGTGCCAACGCATCGGGGTTGGAGTGGGAAACGGCCAGCCTTAATGCCTCTTCAAGACAGGAGCGCGCAACTCGATGTCGTCCAAGAAAGCGGTGCAAGCCCGCTAATAGAAGTAACGATTCACGAAAAACCAATCGATCATCGTCTTGCTCAGCAACGCGACATGCAACTTCTGCATCCTGCAGCGCCGCTTCCGCATCACCACTCTCTCGATGTAACAAGGCACGAACCAGAAGTAATTCTGGATTTCCTACGAGAAGGCGAGTCGGAATTCTAGACATCGCCATGGAGATATCCCGGGCATGGCCGCCATATATCAGCGTGCTACCAAGATTCACGATAATCTCTGCCAGGTCCACATCACGAAATCCAAGCGCAAGTGCAAGACGCAAGACTCTGGCCCCACGACCACTCTGCTTCAAAGACCTGAACACCCGATCTCGAATCTCAAGCGACTCGGCAGAACCGATTCCCAGGGAAACAGGGTCGATAAAGGCATCGGACGCGAGATCATGAAAGAAAATCTCAAGTACATGGTTACGCGTTTCTGCACTAATGATTGGCATTACATCGACAAGATGCCATATGGATTCGCCAATATCCTTGCCCACCGCTGTTTCGAGTGCATCAAGCGTCACAGTGCCGAAAAGTGCACCAGAATAAAGCATTCTCAGCTCGAAAGAATTCAAGTACTGCCGAGCCATTGCCCTCAAGCCAATCTGAATATCGAGAGGGACCTCCGATTGGCCCATAAAGGGGATGTTTTCAGCGTTAATCTTGTGACGAGAGAGCAGTCTGAGCAACGCTGCATGACCCCCGCTGGACACAAGAAGCGTCCGAACAAGCTCCTGATCAGGCTCACGTCCAGTAATGACGCGTAGTAGCAAGGCGAGCTCTGTGCTTGAGAACCGCAAGTCCTCCGAATCGATAATCCAGAGGTCGATTCCCGTCAACGAATGATGACCCGTCATGCAGTCCCGTGTTGTAACTACAAGTCGACTATCCGAGCCACGACATGTCCGGATCGCCTCCCAAAGCATACGCACGAAGTCGGTTGATCCCTCAAGCTCAAGACCATCAAGTACAACACATATTTGACCACAAGCATCAAGCTGAAGAGCCATCCGGAAATCCGCGATGAGCGCCTCCGGCGGACCACCCGGCATCATCAACTCGTCTTCTGGATTACGCCCCGACAATGGGAGCCCGAGAGCACTCGCAAACTCCACAACGAAATCCGAACCGATACCAGATTCGCGCATGTCAAACCAAAGCACTTGATCAAAGATTGGCGCGCGCGCGAACTGTGCCGCAAGAACAGATTTTCCACAGCCGCCCGGGGCAGAAATCAACACGAGTTGTTCGCTACCTGCAGAGAACAACCGGTTGAGATCGCCACGCTCGATCTCAGATGCAAATTGTGCGGGAGGTTGAGCAGAAGTCGATATGAAAATGTGGAACACCTCCTATTAGCGGAGAGTCCCCCTGAGAAGCACACTAAGATTACCATCAAACTCAGGATTCACAAGTCTGTTATTCCAACCAGATAACGCTAAGATAAATGCATCAAACAGATTGAACTTTATCTTCTCTGCATAACATTGCAGAGACCAAAAATACCGTGATGCCCACCATCAGTAGAACATCTCCTACGCTAACTACGCCCTGGATAACATCTGGTCCCGGCAAGGACATGATATCTCCCATTACAATGAGCCTCGTCTCTGAACTAGCTAGCATATGCGCTAGTGATTCCGACGGAACAGCATTTAGCGGGCTACCCGAGTACCCAGCTCCAATTATCGCCTCGGCCGCCACTGGCATGCCCCCATTCGAAACGATTGCGATAAAGTTGAGTGCGACCCCAGATCCAATGGCAGCAAAACCAACCTTTCGCAAGTTCGAGACACAAACCAAGAACATAACTGGAAAAGACAAGAGCCATAACCAATAGAAAAGGTAACGTGACCAGGGCAACAACGGAAGAACCAACTGAACTACTATAGCCACCAATAATATCGGCTCACCGACAATACGCACGTGTTTCAGTCGGCGAACGTTACCTCCGACAGCGTAGCCGAGCAGAACGACCGCCAAAAGTAACAATAGGACAAGAGACACAAAATCCTCCTATGTCTCGGAACGCCGTTGGGGCGTAAAAAATGGTCCCTCCAGATCCACAACAGCACGCCTGAAGGCCCGTTCAATAGCCTTAAGAGATTCATCCGTAAGCCCATCAAGGAGCATTTCCAGATGCGCTGTATCACCACCGAATGGAAGCCCATGGGACATGGCATCTGTCCGACTCGCGACATACACAATGTATGCCATAACAATGGTGGACTCCGAAACATCATCAGGTAATTGCGTACCATCACATAGCTCTAATACAGGAACGACCTCAGAAAGGAACCCTACTCCACGCAGCATGTCTGCCGCTGAAAGAGTATCTACTGCTGACTCCTCTATTGTGTCGCCCTCAGGCAACGGGACCTGCCCCAGGTCATGCAACAATGCAGCATATGCCAACTGTTCAAGCTGTTTCCCTCGTAGACCATATCTTCTTGCTGCCTCAACTGAGAGACTTGAAACTCGCTCAGCGTGGCCCTTCATCATGCTGTTTTGTGCCTCAATGGTCCTGACGAATGCCTCAATAGTTGACTGATATGCCCGACGCACGCTCATTAGACGAGAGAACGCTTGCCTCATCGTAAGAAGTAATATGACGAGTACAATCACGCCCCAGAAATTCATGTCTGGGTAAACTACGACCCCAAACAGTGCAGAACTAGTATTGGCAGCTATCATCATCCCTTGCAGACGTGCGCCTCCAAAAACCAGCTGGAGCAACGGAACGCCCATTCGCACCGATGACTGAAGTTGAGCGAGAATAACATCAGCAAAAATCACCATGAGTGAAACCGGAATCGCGACTGTAATTGTATTCTCGAACCACACAGAGAACACATCAACCATTACCACCCCGACCATCACAATAATTATCCGGCGTAGAACCTCATGTGCTGACTCCGACCAGTGACGTGAACGAATTCCCCTGAGCTGAATTACTATAACTGGGATAATTGCTGCTGCGAATGTAGTCAGTGGGGACGTCGTCATCAGGGCAAGTATCACTAGAGGAGACGACATCGTGCTGCTGTCGCCACGTGGTAGTTCGATGTCGAAGAGTTCTAGGACTAGAATCGCCAGCCCATACTGTAGTGCGATCAACCAGTTGAAAATACCGGTCAGCAACCCAGCCGAAGGCGCAAGCAACGCCAAGACGACAGCGCTCTCGTAAAGCAAAAGAATGGAAGTGGCGCTCACTGTATCCCACTTTCAACTGCATTCTTGCGCACGCTGCTGAAGACATCTGACATCGACATGAACACGGATACAACCCGCGGATCAAACTGAGTCCCACTAGCCCGCCGGAGCTCCTCACGCGCGTCTTCCGAGCTCAATGCGGAACGGTAGGGTCGACGCGAAATCATTGCATCATAACTGTCCACAACTGCAAGAATTCGAGCTTCAAGTGGAATAGACTCGCCAACGAGTCCAGACTGGTACCCTTTGCCATCAAAGCGCTCATGGTGGTGCAGAATAGCTGGAACTGAACCTCTAAGAAAAGAAACGGATTCAATTATCTCGGCACCAATGTCTGGGTGCATGCGGATGCTCCCAAACTCCTCTTCCGTAAGCTTGCCCTTCTTCCGCAGAATCTTGCCTTTTACACCAATCTTCCCAAGATCATGAAGAAGGGCAGCGAATTCGAGACTTTCCATCTGCGCAGGCTGCAATCTCATCTCGCGCGCAAGAGCAGTCGCGTATTCCGATACTCTCTCTGAGTGACCACGCGTATATGGATCCTTCGCCTCAATAGCAGCAATGAGACCGCGCAGCGTGTCAGCATAGACCTCTCGTAGATAAACGTAACTTTGGAAAACGCCACGAGAAACAACCAGCGGGACAACAAGAAGGACGAGTCCAAACCAGCCCTGGGATGCAACAGCTTGTGCAAGCGCCACGCCAAGAAGACCGAGGGCAAAATCAATTGGTGTGTGCCATGTGAGACCCTCGCGCAACACTCCAGCGAGATTTCCTCTCTCAGAAACAGTGACAACGGCACCAACGAGAATACTGTTGAGGACGACGCCGACGGCAACGAACACAGCCATTGGTGCAAGGATAGCGGGATAATGGGTGCGTCCAAGTAATGAGCCAAGGGGGAAATCGATTCCTATATTTGCTCCCACAAGAACAGCAATCCAGCCTGCAAGAGCCGTTGACAGAGTATCCTGAGCAAGGTTGTAGATGACCTTCAGCGGAGACTTGCCCAACCGCAAGTCATGAGCCAGACTACCAATCCCGGCATTCAGCACAGCTGCAGCTGGCCCAGCGAGAACCAAAGCAGCGGCCTCCACAGGATATGAGACTGAGATAGTTGTTCCTGCCGGAAGCCGCACAGGAAGTAATTCGCTTGCAATTTGTGCGAAAATTAATAGTATCGTGACAGATGTCGCCTGGACAGGAAACTGTCCGAACGTCACAGCCACCACAGCAAGCGCAGTAATTGCTACAGCACTCACGAACAACAAAAGGCGAGTGGGCACGTTTACTTTCACGATACCCACTCGCCTCCTAAATCAGGATCAGCATCCGCCTTTGTTACTACCAGTGCAATTTCGCTCCACTGCTCAAAATGAGAGTGGCGAGAGAAGCCATAAGAATGAGAATACGCTTCATGATGAGAAGACCCCCTTTTTGATTTGGTCTTCTCCCATTCCGCTAACAATGGAAGAGTTCTATCCGCTCCGCTCCAGAACTTTCCGTTGC
>JAFCZZ010000106.1 GCA_019314085.1 Deltaproteobacteria bacterium
CCGGGCGGCAGGTATCACACCCGAGGGAATTGATCTCGAGCTTCAACTCCTCGAGCCCGAGTTGCCCCAGGAGGTACATCAGCATCGCGATCAGCTCCGCGTCGATGCGGGGGTCCTCCTGCCCCAGAAACTCGACGTTGATCTGGTGAAACTGTCTGAATCTCCCCTTCTGGGGCCGTTCACGTCTGAACATCGGTCCGATGGTGAAAAGCTTTGCCACCGGGTCCTTTTCGTACAGGTGGTGTTCTATGTACGCTCGGATGACGGAGGCGGTCGCCTCAGGGCGCATCGTCAGGTACTCGTTCCCGCGGTCGAGGAAGGTGTACCAGGTACTCGTTCCCGCGGTCGAGGAAGGTGTACATCTCCTTTTCGACGATATCGGTGGCCTCGCCGATCCCCCGCTTGAAGAGCTCGGTCTTCTCCAGGATGGGTATCCGTATCTCCTGGATGCCGAAATCAAAAAATATCTCCCGTATCTTCTCCTCGACATGCTGCCACTTCGGTGTCTCTTCCGGCAGTATGTCACGAAATCCCCGTACCGAGGTTATCTTTGCCATTGCACAGTATCTCCCATGAATTTAACGTGAAACCACTAACATATATCCGAAGAAAAGGCAAAATGGAAAGGGGGCGGTTTGCAAAAAAGAGAGGCATCCACCTGTGCCGTAACCGGTTCTCTGCGGGGTCGTCACCGGGGCCGTATGATTTCCACCGTCTCTCCGTCTGTTCGTACGATCACCGCCCCGTCCCTGTCCGTCCGAAACACCCGTGCCCCCGCCCGTGTGTACCGGTCGAGGACGTCGGGGTGGGGGAAGCCGAAGGCGTTGTCCGGGCCGCAGCTTATGACGGCGATCTCGGGTCGGACCGTCCTGAGGAAGGGCGTAGTGCTGGAGGTGTATCCCCCGTGGTGAGGCGCCATCAGGATGTCGGCTTTTATGTCATAACCTGAGGCGATAAGGAGGGCCTCGACCAGACCCGATATGTCGGCGGGGAGCAGGATGCTCCTCGCGCCGAAGGTTATCTTCATGACCGCCCCGTTGTCGTTGTAGCTAAAATCGGGGAAGTAAAACCCGTGCCCTGAAGCAGGTCGCTGTGGGTTGAGGATTCGGATGGAGGCGCCTCCAATCGTTCGCTCCGGTGTATCCGTGCCGACGATCCGGTGAGGAATGCCCTTTCTCCTGATGACCGCCTGCAGCCTCTGCCAGGATAGGTTTTTCGATTCCTGACCGTTTGACCAGATTTCCCCCACCTCAAAATTTTCCGCCAGGAAGGGGAGGCCGCCGACATGGTCCTGATCGGGGTGCGTGAGAACCATGATATCTATCCTGTGTATCTTTTCGCGCCACAGGTAGGGTGCCACCACGTATTTTCCCAGATCGAAGCTCCTGTCATAAAACCCTCCGCCGTCGACGAGCATGACACTCCCTCCGGGGAGCTTTATCAGCGTGGAGCTTCCCTGCCCCACATCGATAAACGCCACCTCAAGGTGCCTGCGCCCGGCGGCGCGCAGGTTCGTATAGAAGGCGTCGGCGACGAAAAAGAGGGCGATCAGACCCAGGAAACATGCCAGGAGGGTCTTCTCCCTGTCCCGGTACCAACCCTTGAGACGCCCGATCGCGGACGGAGAGGAATTCCCTTTACGACCGACGGGCACCCCGTTTTCTCTCGATCTCCACGTATGTGCCAGCCGTACCCCTGTGAGGACGAAAAGATAGTAGAAAATGACTTCCAGGGGCGTCGGTGTTGTCACCACAAGACTCGAAAAGGGAAGTGACGACAGAAGGCCGATGATGGAAACGGCGATTCGAACAAAAAAGGAGGCAACCGTTATGAGTACCGATACCACCGGGGCGAAGAAAACGGTGACGATAAACAGCATCCCCAGCGGGAGGACGGCGAACCCTATGATCGGTATGGCAAACAGGTTGGCGATGAGCGTGATGGTTGAGATCCGGTTGAAGTACAGCGCGATGAGGGGGGCGGTACCGATTACGGCGGCGAGACTGACCATGGAAAAGAGCACGATGGTAGTCATCCCCTTCCTGAGGAATCCCCCTCCGTCTGCCTGCGGGATCATGCCGACCAGCGTCGGAGTTACCAGAATGATAGCGGCGACCGCCGTAAAGGAGAGCTGAAACGAGACGTCGAAGAGGGACGCGGGGCTTATGACAAGAATCAGAAATGCGGCGAATGCCAGTATGTTCAAGAGATCTCGTCCCCTCCCGGCGAGGAGCGCGGCGAGGTAGCAGAGTATCATGATGGCGGCCCGGATTGTTGATATGCGAAGACCGGCGATGAAGGCGTACCCGATGACCGGTATAACGGAAAAGAGGGCGGATACCTTGAAGATATTAAATCTCAACAGGAGATACTCGGAAGATTTCATGAGGACCTTCACGATGAAAAAGGAGAGAAAGGCTATTATCCCCACGTGCAGCCCCGATATGGCAAGGATGTGCGAGACCCCCGCCCGATTGAAATTTCCGATGATCTCCTCCGGGATTCCCTCCTTCTCTCCCAGAATGAGGGCCTGTAGTACACTGCCTTCGGGGGAGGGGGCCTTCCCCAGGATGAGTTCCCTGATAAGAGAGCGGTACCTCTCTATCCTCGTCCTGAAATAATTTCCGGAGCTCTCCCGTATAACCACGATCTCCGAAGGCCTGCCGACATACCCGCGAAGGTGAATTCCCCGGTAACGGAGATAGCGCTTATAGTTAAAGCTACCGGGATTGTTGAAGTTGTGTGGCTCTTTCAGTTTTGTCTGTGCCCTGATATAATTGCCGTAGCTGAATACGTTGTTGCTATCTTTGACGGAGAGGAGTATCTTTCCCTTCACGGGAACGGCAGTTCCGTCTCGGATTATCCGTGAGGTGTTGATGACGAGACGGGTCTTTTCGCCCACTATCCGGGGAGGGGCGCACACCAGCCCTTCAACAGTCAGCCGGCCTTCCCCCGCGTGGCGCGTTATATCGTCTCTGCCCCAGTATGGATGAAGGTACAGATTTATATTGAGGATACCCAGTAGAAACAGAGATAGGAGCAGGGAGAAGTAGACGGGGGACTTTCGACCTGCGGTAAGTGCAAAAAGCAACACTGCAAGAGTTGCCAGGAGCGCCGTAAGCGCCACGCTGTCGGGTATGCCGGCGATACTCCCGGCGGTTATTCCCGAGATAAGCGCTATGAGGAGGGGGATTACCGGCCGTGGCATAAGAGTTCTTCACCCTGTCGTTGCTCGATATCCTGTCAATAGTTCGGAGGAAATTCCTTGAAAGACAACCAGCGGGGACAAAAAAGCGTAGAGACACGGGTGTGGTGGCTGATGTTCTTCAGGTTTGCGATCGCCTCATTCCTGCTTGGTATCGCGGTCATTATTCAATTCAGGATGCCTGACTCGCTGTCCGTCACGTCCACCACTGCGATATATATCATAATAGGAACAACATATCTCCTGTCCATTTTGTATGTCTTCCTATGGAAGTCAATAAAAAATGTTGCCACCAATGTATATATCCAGAGTACGTTTGATATTCTGCTGGTTACAAGCCTCGTCTATGTTACGGGGGGGATAGGGAGTGTCTACTCCACGCTGTATCCTTTGATTATCATCTATTCCGTCCTGTTTCTGGGAAGAAGAGGGGGACTGTTCGTTGCCTCCGCCAGTGGCATACTGTACGGACTCCTGGTGGACCTTGAGTTTTATGGTGTAGTCCACCCGCTGTACAATGAAACGTACCAATACAACGCTGAGGCGGGGGCCGTCTTTCTGCGGATATGCATTCATATTGCCTCCTTCTATATTGTGGCTCTGCTGGCGTCTTTCCTGGTGGGGATAGAAAAAAAGACAAAGGTACTTCTTACGGAGAAGGAGAGCGCCTTTGACCAGCTCGATATACTCCACAAGAGTATCATTGAATCCGTGGGCTCCGGTATCATGACGGTGGACCTCGGAGGGAGAATAAAGACCTTTAACCGGGCCGCTGAGGACATTACCGGTATAACCCCTTACGATGCCATAGGGCGGATCGTCGACGATATCTTCCCCGGTTTCTCCGGGGCGATTGACAGGGTGAAGGAAGGAGAAGATGATTCGTCGGCACGGCGTTTTGAGATCGTCTTATCATTAAACGGAGACGATACGACGCTGGGATTTTCGATATACCCCCTTATTGATCAGGAGGGAAATGGTATCGGAAGGATATTCATATTTCAGGACCTCACGTCCATCAAGGAAATGGAGAGGGAGATCGAGAAAAACAGGAAGCTGGCGCTGATGGGCGAGATGTCGGCGGTCCTGGCACACGAACTGAGAAGCCCTCTTGCGTCGATCAGCGGTTCCATAAGACTGTTGATGGAAGGCCTCAAACTGGAAGGCTCGGACAGAAAGCTGATGGAAGTCATTCTCATGGGGAAGGATCAGCTGGAGAATCTGGTACGGGATTTTCTCCTGTTTGCCAGGCCGGATACCCTGAATTGCTGTGAGGTGGATGTCGAGGACATTATGGACGAAGTGCTCGAATCTGCCCGTTTCTCACCCGGGTGGAATGAAGATGTTGCGGTCATCAAGAACCTGTGCGCCAACAATGAGGTGTACGGTAACAGCATAGAGATCCGGCAGACCCTGTGGAATATCGTGTTGAACGCGTTTCAGGCGATGCCGGACGGGGGGACGCTGGAGGTCGAAACAAGGCCGGATATTGATGAAGATAATCGTGAAATTCTCACGATATCTGTCAGCGACAACGGTTACGGGATAGAACAGAAACACATGAACAAGGTGCGCGAACCGTTCTACACAACGAAAGAAAAGGGTACGGGCCTGGGGCTCGCGATTGTAAACAGGATCGTTGAAAGTCACGGGGGCACATTCAGGATTGAGAGCGAACCGGACAGGGGAACACGGTGTACCATTGCCCTGCCTGTTACCGGGCAGGCGGGGGAATAGGATCTTCATGGGGGGATTGTAATGGCCAGAATTCTTGTTGTCGATGATGATCAGGGGATGAGAGACTATCTTGAGATTATGCTTTCCAGGGAGGGGTATGATGTTAATACCGCTCCCGGCGGGAAGGAGGCCCTGACCCTCTGCAAAAAACGCAAATTTGATCTGGTTATCACCGATCTGAAAATGTCCGGGATGGACGGGGTCGACCTGCTCAAGTCCCTGAAAGAGGTGTCTCCGGAGAGCATGACTATCCTGATTACAGGGTATGCATCGGGAGAGACGGCCGTCGCTGCGATGAAGGAGGGGGCGTATGATTACCTTGAAAAGAATTTTGAACCGGATGATCTGAAAATCCTGATCAGGGACGCCTTGAGCAAGAAGGGGGTCAGCGAGGAAGACGCGCAATTTATGAAGGATGTGAAGAGCTCGCCCTCCTTTGGGAGGATGACGGGGAAGAGCGCAGGGATGCTGAAGGTGTACTCCCTCGTTAAGAAAATGGCGGAGACGGTTGCCAATGTTCTGATCCTGGGCGAGAGTGGTACGGGAAAGGAACTGGTCGCCCGGGCCATACATGAAAACAGTTCCCGGAAGGATGGCCCGTTCGTTCCCATCAATTGTGGGGGGATACCGGAAAATCTCCTGGAAAGCGAACTGTTCGGGTATATGAAGGGTTCATTCACCGGCGCGTATGCCGATAAGGCGGGGCTTTTTGAGGTAGCGCACACGGGGACCATCTTTCTTGACGAGATCGGCGAACTTTCTCCTTTCCTGCAGGTCAAGCTCCTCAGGGTGGTTCAGGAAAAGACCTTCAGGAGGGTGGGGGGATCGAGAGACATCAGCGTGGATGTGAGGATCATCTCCGCCACAAACCAGAATCTGGAGGAGCGGGTTAAAACGGGTGATTTCCGCGAGGACCTGTTTTACCGCCTGAATGTCATACCCGTAGAGGTTCCTCCCCTGCGGGAGCGCAAAGAGGATATCCCCCTCCTGGTTGATCATTTTATAGAGAAGTATTCCAGGGAAGATAACAAGAAAATTAAAAAGATATCACCATACGCCATGGGTCTGCTCACCCAGTATCCCTTCCCGGGGAATGTCAGAGAACTTGAGAATATCATAGAGAGAAGTGTCGCCCTTGAAACCACCAATATCATCCTGCCCGAAAATCTTGAGATGGCCGCGGCGGATGGCGCGGC